>JALZLU010000373.1 GCA_030858685.1 Chloroflexota bacterium
CCCGGCAACCTGCGCTGCAGTGGGGACATCGAAGGGCAGGCCCTTCGTCCAGTCGAGTCGCGCAGTGGCGGGTTGGCCCCAGGGATTGCCGTAGCGCTCCATGGCGGTCATCGCACCGGTCAGCTCGGTCGGGAAGCGGCTCTCTTCCAGCACCAGATTGCGGCGGAGCCCGACGATCTTGTCGACATGCTCGATGAGCACCGGACAGGCCTCCACGCAGGCACCGCAGGTGACGCAATCCCAGACCGCGTCGTAGGGGATGGCAGCGTCCACGATGGGTGTCGCCAGGCCGTCGCCCTCCGCGCGACCGGGCGCCGAGGCCGGCTTGATGAAGGGGATGAGGGGCATGCCCTTCTCGGCGTCCACGGTCATCTCGCGCAGACCCATGATCATCGTCTTGGGATTGAGTGGCTTGCCCGTGGCCCAGGCCGGACAGGCATCCTGGCAGCGCCCGCACTCGGTGCACGTGAAGCCGTCGAGCAGGTCCTTCCAGCCGAGGTCGTCGATGGTCTTCACGCCGAAGCGGGCCGTCTCCGCCTCCAGATCCATGGCCGGCAGCGCGCCACGCGGCTGGACCTTACGGAACAGCGCATTGAAGATGGCCGTGACGATGTGCAGGTGCTTGGAGCGCGGCAGGTAGACCAGGAAGAAGCAGACGATGGCGATGCTGCCCCAGAAGGAGGCGACGTAGCCAGCTTCCATGACCCAGGCCGGCAGCACCGCGGCAAGCGCTTGGCCTACCGGGTTGGCGACGACCGCCCAGGCCGCATCGGGGTCACCGTAGCGTCCGATGCGGAACGCCTCGGCCAGCAACTCGAGGGCCACCACGCCGGCGATGAGCAGGAGGATGGTCAGCCCGTCTCGCGAGAGGGTCAAACGGCGCGGCCGCACCACGACACGGCGGAAGAGCGCATAGCCCACGGCTCCCAGGACCGCCACGCCGAGCAGATTCTGGACCGGCTGAAGGAGTCGCCAGAGCCAGCCATCGAAGGGCCAGGCCAACGTCGCGTGGACCAGGCCGAAAGTGACTCGGTCGGCCGTGCCGATGGTCAACACCACGAAACCCCAGAAGATCGCTGCGTGCATCAGCCCCGGACCCAGATCCCGGAACATGCGCACCTGCACGATCGAGTACACGAACATGGAGCGCAGGCGCGACTCGGGCTGGTCGGTCACCACGACCGGCTGAGCGGTCGCGAAGATGCGCAGATGTCGCGCCATCTGGAGCAGGAACAGCGCGGTCGCCGTGGCGAATATCAGCGGCGCCAGCGGGTAGAGCGGAATCTGCTCCAGGAAGGTCACTCCGAGGTGTCCTGGCCCGGCCCGTGGTCCGTATGTCCGCCGAGCGTCTCGAGCGCATGCTCGAGCAACGGTGCCAGCGCATCCAGCGACTCCGTGGCGCCGCTCACGCTGCCCGGCACGGCCACCACGAGCGAGCGGCCCCGAACCCCCGCCAGTGATCGCGACAGGTCCGCCATGGGCGTCGAGCCACGGCCCACCGCCCGCATCACTTCACCGAAGCCCGGGATCTCGTAGTCCAGCAGCTGGCGAAGCGCCTGCGGCGTGACATCGCGTGGACCGAGGCCGGTCCCACCCGTGGCGACCAGGAGGCGGTGGCGAGCCGACTGGACGATGACCTCCGCGACGATCGCCGGCTGGTCGTCCGGCACCACCCCCCGTTCCACGATGTAGCCAAGCTCCGTGAGGCGGTCCGCGAGGGTATCGCCGCTGGCGTCCTGGCGCACCCCGGCGGCCACTCCGTCGCTGATGGTCAGAACGAACGCGGTCGCGATGCCGTGCCTCCCCTCAGCGTGCTCGTCGTGGGCCGCGAACCCCCTTGGGTACGCGTGCCGGCGGTCGTTCGTCCGGGGACGCCGGCCGATGCCATTCACCGGAAGCGCCGCCCGTCTTCTCCAGCAGCCGGATGGAGCGGATCTCCGCCGTTCGGTCGACGCCCTTGACCATATCGTAGACCGTGAGGGCGGCCATCGATGCCGCCATCAACGCCTCCATCTCCACGCCGGTCTGGCCCGTCGTGGCGGCCGTGGCTCGGATGCGCAGGGACCCAGCCGCCCGGTCGGGCGTGATCTCCACGCCCAGATCGGTGAGCGGCAGCGGGTGACAGAGCGGGATCAACTCGGAGGTCCGCTTGGCGGCCATCACCCCGGCGATCTCGGCCACCGTGAACACGTCACCCTTGGGCGTGGCACCGTCGATGATCAGGCTGAGCGTCTCCTGCTCCAAGAGCACTTCTGCCTCGGCCACGGCGCGTCGTGCCGTAAGTGGTTTGGCGCTTACGTCGACCATACGCGGGCGGCCGCCCCGATCGACGTGCGTGAGCCGACGACGGTCCTTGCGCTTGGGGGGTTCGAGGGGCATCAGCGCTCTCCTTCGTCGAGGATGAGGAC
>JALZLU010000050.1 GCA_030858685.1 Chloroflexota bacterium
GTACCCCACTGCGTGGCGTCACGGAGGGACCGGCCTTCCGCGTGGGTCTATGGTGGCTCCAGTACCGACTCCGCCCGAGCGTCATCATCTGGTGACCGGCGGTCCCGGACGCCGCTCTCCCGAAGAGCGCGAGAAAGGGCAATGATGCGGCGCATCATCCTGGCAACAGGAGTGGCCATCCTGAGCTTGAGCCTTACGGCCGCGACCGGCGCGGCGCGGGGACCTGATCTCCTCTATCCGCCCGACGCAGAGATGCGGGTGGACGGCGAAGAGATCATCCAGGGCAGCTTGGGCAGCTTCTGCTACTTCGAGGGGGAGGAAGGTGGCTGCGGCGACATCGGGGAACCTTTGGTGCTCGACGAGTCGTTCTTCTCAGGCGACGAAGAGCTGACCTTCAGCCTGGCCGACGACGCGCTCATCGGTCGCTGGACGATCGAGTACTCACGCTATCCGGACGGACCGGTGGTCACGCGCCTAGAGAGCGAGCCGCCCCATCCGGACGTGGCGGAAGTCACTGTGATGGGCCCGCCGGCCGGTGACTGGCGCATCTCGCTCTCGGTCGCTCTGACCACGGATGCCGGCGAGGGCGACGCGAACTACGAGTGGCGCCTGTCCTCCATGCCCGACACGTCGACGGCCGCGCCCGGCGACAGCACGTCGCTATGGCTCACCTGGTTCGTCATCCCGGCCGTTGCACTTGGGTCGGTGGCGACTCTGGGCCTACGTCGCCGCCGACGGTCCGACGAGGGCTGAATCGCGGATCGGATGAGCGCTCGGTCGACTGCCCGTGGTCGCGGCCTTCAGACGGGGGTCGGCCGGTGCGCTAGTTCCAGCAGGAGGTCCTCGCCGGCGCCGCCGTTGGGAGGAGGCACCCAAGCCGTTCCATCGTCGAGGAAGCGAAGGGGATCGCTGAGGCGAAGGTGGGTGTCTCGGAGCGAGACCCTGTACCTCGATCGCGACCAGTCGACGTTGACGACCCAGTCCGGGGACGCGCCGACGATCACCAGTCCGATACGGTGGCCGGCCGGGACCAGCACGTCGTTCGCAGTAAGGCGCACGGCGACGCGATGGCGGCCGGCACCCTCCAGTCGAGCCCAGCCCCGGGCCAGCACTTGCAGCGCCGGCGCGCCAAGGCGGCGCTGCACATCGAAGTAGCAGGCATCGTCGTGCCGCGTCCGCTGACCGTAGCAAGACTCCGTCGTCAGGGTCCGGACTCCCTCGCCGCGGGTGAGGACGCGCTCCGATCGCCCATAGTCGACGAGCATGACGTTCACCTGACCGGTCGAGACCTCCGTGCGGACTCCCATCCGGACCCTCGGTGAGCCAGCGATCCGTGCAGCGCGACGCAGGGGATCGGTGACGAACAGCAGCCGGTGACGATTCCGCGCGCCGGTGATCGCCTCCGACTCGCTCTGCCAAGGGTCGTTCACCAATGAGACCCTGCGCACCTGTGCGGGACCTGGCGACAATCTGCCATCGGCTCGAGGTCGCAGGGTCATCGGCGTGCCCTCACGCGGCCATGTGTCGGACGTGCGCCACCGGCCGGGAGCTACCTCCACTCGCACCCGCGGTTCGCGCAGGATCCCATTCCTGATCCCCATCAGCTCGTGGTCCATCCACCGATGCAACGTGCGCACCCACTCTGCACGATCCGAGTCGAAGGGCTCCACGTGGCCGACGCGGCTGAGCCACAGCTTGCGCCGGACCCCCTCTCGGCCGAGCGCGGTCCACCATCGGGCGAGGTCGTGGGTCTTCACGTTCGTGTCCTGGAGGCCGTGTGCCAGGAAGACACTGGCACGGAGGCTGCTCGCGTCGGGCTTCGGTGCGCGGCGGTAGTCGCGTTCGGACCAGAAGGCCGAGTACGCACCGCTCTCGTCGCCGTCGTTGGCCGCCATCCGCCGGTTCAAGCGTGCGCAGTTCGGATCCTCTCGCTCCCGCCCCTCTGCGACTACCTCAGCAAGGTACCGGGCATAGTCATGGAAGAAGGGCAGCTTCCCGAAGCGGGTGTAGTCGTACCAGGAGCTGAGGGCCGAGATGGGCACGATGGTCTTGAGGCCCCGAACGCCGGTGGCGGCCACGCCGTTCGCGAGCGCCCCGTCGTATGACTTGCCGATCATGCCGACCTTGCCGTTGGTCCACGTGGCCCGCACAGGCCGACCCTCGGAGTCCTCAGCACCGGCCCGACCGTTCAGCCAGTCGACGACGGCCTTGACCGACCCGACGTCCGACTTGGCGCCGCTGTCGGCGCATCCATCGGATCGGTTGGTCCCGGCCATGTCCACGAGCACCACGGCGTAGCCGCGCGGCACGAAGTAGTTGTCGTAGAACAGGGGGAAGCCGCGAGGGGAGCCATCCGGGGCGTATGTCTTGAGCTCGCTCTCATTGCCGCGGCCACAACAGGCGAAGTACGGACTCGCCACCATGATCACCGGCACCTTCGCCCGACCGTCCGACTCCCGCGGGCGGACGATGTCGACCGCGACCGCGTCACGCCGCCCATCGCCATCGCCATCCGGGGCGGAGACGATGACGTGCTCCCGGATGGCAGCGCCGAAGTCGTGCACCGGCGCGCTGACGCCACCGTCCAGCACGTATGGTCCTGCCTCTGTCTGGGTACCCGTTGGCTCCATCGCCATGACCGGGCTGAGCACGACCAGTGACGCCAGGGCAAGTGTGATCGCCGACGTGGCGATGCGAATGGTGCCCGAGTGCATGGTCGTAGTGTGAACCTCGGCGGAGCAGGGCGCCGGCCTCATCTGACGTCAGCCGGGGTGCCACGGTCCGTCAGCCCGTGCGAGCTACGACGGCGTGGCATCGTCCGGACTTCCCGACGTTCGCCGCTGTCCGGCAGGGCTTACGTCATCACCTTCCGCTGTGCCGAGGCGCTGCTTTCGGAGCGAGAGGTAGTACCTCATCACTTGCAGCGTCTCAGGCTGGCCCAACAGCTCGTCAGCACGGAGTGCGTGCTCCACCCGCGCCGTGGGGCTCGACGCGGAGCGCGCTTCCAGGAGAGATGGAGGCGTCTTGACCGCGCCGCCCAGCGCGCGCACCAGTTTGGTGGCGGTGGCCAGTGTGGGTCTGCGCTCGCCGGTGAGAAGGCGGGAGATGGTCGAGTGGTTGACGCCCGATCGCTCCGCCAGTTGGCGCTGCGACAGCCTCCTCCGTTCGAGCTGCGTGCGCAGCCATTCATCGAACGATGAGCCGTTCTCGACCGTCACCCTGCGCTTCCCCCGTGATCGTGCCCTGGCCGAGCCCTCGGTCCACGTAGCACCATACGTTCGGACGACCGCCTTGGATGCGATGTGGGAGTGCGGGACCTGGCAGTAGCTCCGCAGGTCTCTCCTGCCAGCGCGGGTGATGGAGGCGGAGGAATCTCCTCACCGATATAGGATTTGTGTACCATGCCTGTGGGATGCTTTCGTGAAGACGAGGAGCACGCCACGATGGCGAAGAGGGACGGGGACCCAGAAGACACGCTCAAGGAGAGCCTCTTGGCCGATCTGGGATCGGCAGAGCGGGAGGTTATGGCGGCACGGTCCGCCGCCGAGGTGGCTGCGCTGGCTGTCGCCGCCGCGGAGGGTGCCGAGGAAGCTGCACGCGCGACGGAGGACGCCGCACAGGCGGCGATGCAGGCCGCCAGTCACGCCAAGGTGGCCGCGTCACGGGCGCGGAGCGTCGCCGGGCATACCGCGGCGACGGCATACACGCTCTCTGCCACGGCTCAAGGCGGCAAGACTCGGGC
>JALZLU010000394.1 GCA_030858685.1 Chloroflexota bacterium
GCGCGCGGCCCGAACGCAGGAGCCCGGGCAACGTTCCGCTCGAGGTGCAGGACCGTGGCGTCGCGCCCTGCCATCGCCGCGGCCTACCGCTCCCGCACCGCACTCTCGAGGTACGCCTCGAGGTCGGCCGGCCGCACTCGGACAGCACGGCCGATGCGCACCGAAGTGAGGTGGCCGTGCGCGATGAGCTTCCAGGCCATGGAGGTGCTGATCGCCAGCCGGTCCGCCACCTCGTGGAGTCGGAGGAGCCGAGGGGCGGCGGTGCTCGTGGTGTCCATGGTGTACCCACCTCCAGCTGGTCATGGTGTGTCAGTCGCTGTAGCTATGGAAACACGCTTGACGGGACTGGTCCACTGTTCTACTTTCCCGCGTAATGGCATCCGAACGGAGAGACGATACGCCGGACAGGGCGGGACAGCGTCTGCACCGGGGCCAGCGGCGCGAGGCGTGGTGGCGCGGGCCGGCGGTCATC
Organism: Chloroflexota bacterium; assembly: GCA_030858685.1. GTDB lineage: Bacteria > Chloroflexota > Limnocylindria > Limnocylindrales > CSP1-4 > Palsa-1032. Next base: position 473 of record JALZLU010000394.1, read on the forward strand.
GAGGGCGACTGGATCACCATCGACCGCCGGAAGACGGAGGAGTACCACCCGACGCTGTTCGCCGACCTGCGTCCCGTCGAGAACCCGTTGGCGGAGCTGGCCATCGTCCGAAGGCCACGCGATGCGGTCGCCTTCGCCCGCTCGTTCGGACTGCTCTACCCCCCGCCCGACGACGCGCCGTGGCGCGAGTCGTTCCGCGTGTGGGAGCAGCAAGCCCAGCTGCTTCGAGTGGGGCTGACGCTCTACGCCGACGTCCAGGCGACGATGGCGGACCGGACACCGGCGCGCATCCGGGCGCTGCGCGAGGCCTGGTCACCACTCCTCGCGCTCGGACGGCCGGACGTCGACATCGCGGCCACCACGGACGTGGGACTGTTCTCGCTGGCCGCGGACACGGTGGTGTCGATCGTCAACGAGGGAGTCGGGGACGCGTCCGAGCGCACGGCGGTCACGGTCGACCTGGAGAGGGGCCCGCTGTGGTTCATGGCCGACCCCCAGACGCCCGACCTGCTCACGTTCGTGTACCTCCAGTTCCAGACGCTCGTCACCGGCCTGGTGCCGCTCAGGACGTGTGCCGATCCGGAGTGCGGGCGATCGTTCACGCCGCCCGACCCTCGGGCGCGCTACTGCCAGCCGGCGCATGGCAACAGGACTCGAGCGAGGCGAAGTCGGCAGCGAGGGCGGGCATCGTGAGCCGCCGCGGCCCGAACGAGGGCTCCATCTACCTGCGCCAGGACGGCCGCTGGGCGGGCGGCGTGCATATCGGCTACCACGACGGGAAGCGCGTCCGCAAGCACGTGTTGGGCCACACGCGCAATGAGGTCGCCGACAAGCTCGACATCCTCCTGCAGGCCCACCGCGAGCAACGGCCCATCCCCGACCAGCGCCAGAAGCTGGGCCCGTTCCTGCGGCGCTGGCTGGATGACACGGCGCGTCCCGCGCTGCGCGCCTCGACCTATGACTCCTACGACGCCATCCTGCGGCTGCACCTCATCCCGGGCCTCGGCCGCATCCCGCTGGCCAAGCTCGCGCCGGCCGACGTCCAGTCGTTCCTCAATGTCAAGCTCGAGAGTGGTCTCTCACCGCGGCGTGTCCAGTACCTCCACGCGGTGCTCCGGAGGGCGCTCGGGATGGCAGAGAGGTGGGGGCTGGTCTCGCGCAACGTCGCCAAGCTGGTCGACCCGCCGCGGGTGCCGCGCCACGAGATCGAGCCGCTGACACCTGAGCAGGCCCGCCGGCTCATCGAGGCCGCCGCTGAGGACCGCCTTCGCGCTCTGTGGGTGACGGCGCTGGGGACGGGGCTCCGTCAGGGGGAGCTGCTCGCGCTGCGCTGGGAAGACGTCGACCTCGATGGGCGGAAGACGCTCCGTCCCCGAGGTCGTGGTCACCGCCCTGCGTGCCCATCGGACGCGCCAGCGCATGGAGCGGCTGGTGGCGGGCTCGCGCTGGCAGGACACTGGACACGTCTTCGCTACTACTATCGGCACGCCGATCGAGGCGGCGCGAGTCACGCGGTCCTTCGCCATCGCTCTCGAGCGGGCTGGCT
>JALZLU010000409.1 GCA_030858685.1 Chloroflexota bacterium
CGCGCGACGTAGGTCTCGACGCCGATGATGGGCTTGATTCCGGCGTTCTGGCAAGCCTGGTAGAAGGCCACCGCGCCGTACAGCGCACCGTGGTCGGTGATGGCCAGCGAGTCGAAACCGTGGCTCACGGCGTCGGCAACCAGGTCCGTGATGCGCCCCAACCCGTCGAGCAGGCTAAATTCCGTGTGCGTGTGGAGGTGCGTGAAGGACGCCCCGTCAGTCAGTTCGTCGCCCTCCCCTCGCTCACCGCCCTAGAGTACCGCCGATGGCCGCCTCCTCAAGTCGTACAGTCGACGAAGAACCACGTCCGGAGGTCACCACTCAGCCACCTCACGACAGTCGCGACTGTTGGACGCGCCGAGTTTCGCCGTCCTCCAGAGAGGCACGGCGGATGACCATCGGAGGGTCGGCCATCACGGGCCAAGTAGCCAGTCCGATGCGGAGCTGGCCACCTCCTGGATCCGCGGCGAGGCCCGGAGGCTGCCGTCCGTGATCATCGAGAGATGCTCCACGACGTTCCACACCTTCGCGATGGCGATCCGGTCCGCCAGCTCTCCGACCGCCCCGGCCGCGCCGTCCGGCCCATCCCCCAGATACGTCTCGGCCACGCGTCTGTAGTCATCGGGCGCAGGGAAACCGGGGATGGTGATGGCGAGGTCGATGGCGGCGGTGGCCCGGCTCGATCGCTCCCAGTCGTACAGCACGACGGTCCCGTCCGCGCGAAGGCCCCAGTTAGTGGGATTCGGGTCGCCGGAGATGGGCACGCGAGGTGCGAAGAGACCGGCTGCCGCCTGCTGGAGTCTCCGCAGGATCGGCTTGAGCCTGGCCCGTCGGCGCGCTGGGAGCGCTGCCAGTGCGCCGTCGGTCATCGCGTCCGACCACCTCGGGCGGAACATGCCGGGCGGATCGGGGGGCGGCGGAAGCTCCGCGCGGTGCAGCCGGCGCAATGCCACCATCACTGCCGGGTCGGCGAGCCACCGCTCCTTTGGCAGCGGCGCAGGGATGTCCTCCAGGACGATCCAGGACGCGTCGCCCAGATCCATCGACCAGAGGAGCTCCGGGACGCCCACCCCGGCCGCGCGCACCCCTGGGGCGACGGTCTTGTAGAACGCCATCTCCGCAGACCGCGCCCGCTTGACCACTACCGTCATCGAGCCCAGCGTGACGCGGCTCACCGAGGCGCCGCTCTGGCCACCTCCCAGACTCTCTACAGCCGTCGATCGACCGAACCGCCGCTCCAATCGCTCGAGGAATGGCGAGCCCGGACCTACATCCACGCTAGAAGGCGACCACTCGACGGGCGCCATCGCGCCGCCGCATCGCCGCGAAGGCTGCCTCGAGGCCGTAGACGTCGATCCGCTCCGTGACCAGCAGGTCCAGCGGCAGTCGCCCATCGAGGTAGAGGCCACAGATCCGGGGGAAGTCCCGCGCTGGCACGGCCGAACCGTAGTTCGAGCCCAGCAGACGCCGCCCCTCCTCCACGAATCGGTAGACATCGACCGACGCTCGGTCGCCCTGGGGCGTCATGCCCACGAGGGTGGTCGTGCCGCCCGGACGGGTCAGCTCGATCGCCAGCTCGACGGTCTCCCTCAGTCCGATCGCCTCGAAGACGTGATCGGCTCCGCCATCGGTCAGGCTCGCGACGAGCGCGCGGACTAGTTCGGGAGTGGCCGCGTGGGTGGCGCCGGCCTTCTTCGCCAAGGCCAGCTTCGCGGGGACAGCGTCGATGGCAACCACAAGCCGCGCACGAGCCATGGCGGCAGCCATGATCGCCGAGAGGCCCACACCTCCCGCACCGATGACGACGACCGACTCCCCTGCTCGTACTTCCGCCGTGTTCATCACTGCACCCACGCCCGTGGTCACCGCGCAGCCGACCAATGCGGCGATCTCCGGCGGCGTCCGCGGGTCCACGCGGATGGCTGCCTCGGCCGCGACGACCTGGCGCTCCGCGAAGGTGCCGATGCCACTGTAGGAGCCGACCGGTGAACCATCCGGGCGTCTCAGGCGTACCTGCTGCAGCGACAGGCGGTGACCGCTCCCGCGCGGATCGGCGCATAGCCACTGTTCCGCGCGCCGACAGGGCCGGCACACGCCGCACGGCGCGGTCCAGGCGAGGACCACCAGGTCACCGACGGCCAGGCCGACGACCTCCGGCCCGAGCGCTTCGATGACGCCCGCCCCTTCATGGCCCAGCACCACATCGGCCGGCCGGGACCAGTCGCCGTCCACCACGTGCAGATCGGAGTGGCACACGCCCGAGGCCACCATGCGCACCAGGACCTCGCCAGCGCCGGGCGGATCGAGGCGCAGCGTCTCGATGGAGAGTGGCCCCTGAG
>JALZLU010000411.1 GCA_030858685.1 Chloroflexota bacterium
TTCGTGCTGCCCGAGTTCCCCGGTGTGCCGGTCTACGCCTCGACCCTGGCGCGCGGCCTGCTGGGCAACAAGATCAAGGAACACAAGCTGAACAACAACCCGCTGCTTGCCCTGGAGCCGGGCGGCACGGTCGAAGTGGGGCCGTTCTCCGTGCGCGGCTTCCGTATCGGCCACTCCATCCCGGACGCGATGGGCCTGGGCATCCGAACGCCGCTGGGCACCATCATCCACACGGGCGACTTCAAGTTCGACCATACGCCCGTGGACGGCAAGCTCTCGGACTTCCACGAGCTGGCGGCCTACGGCGCGGAGGGTGTGCTCTGCCTGCTTTCCGACTCCACCCGTGCTGAGAATCCCGGCTACACAGGGTCGGAGCGACTGGTCGGGGAGGCATTCCGTGACATCATTCAGGGCGTCGATGGGCGGGTCATCGTGGCCACCTTCGCCTCGAACATCGCGCGGATCCAGCAGGTCTTCGATGCGGCCGCGGACTTCAAGCGCAAGGTCACCGTCATCGGCCGCTCGATGGAGCAGAACACCCGCATCGCGGTCGACCTGGGGTATCTGAAGTACGACTCGGACCAACTTGTGCCGAAGGATCGCCTGCGCGACATCCCGGACGACAAGCTGGTCATCGCCACGACGGGTGCCCAGGGCGAGCCCATGGCCGGTCTGGCCCGGATGGCCAATCGAGACCACCGCTTCGTGGAGATCCAGCCCGGTGACACCGTCATCGTCAGCGCCAGCCCCATCCCGGGCAACGAGGAGTCGGTCGGGCGGACCATCGACAATCTGTTCAAGGTAGGTGCCAACGTCTACTACCACACCATCAAGCGTGCCCACGTCTCGGGTCACGCCAGCCAGGAAGAGCTCAAGCTGATGCTCGCCCTCACGCGGCCCAAGAGCTTCATCCCCGTCCACGGCGAATTTCGGATGCTCGTCCAGCACGGACGCCTGGCGGCGGAGGTGGGCGTCAACCCGGAGAACATCTTCATCATCGAGAACGGGCAATCCATCGAGTTCCTGCCCGACGGCTCCGCACGCCGTGGCCAGCGGGTGGAGGCGGGCTACGTCTACGTGGACGGGCTCTCCGTTGGGGAGGTCGGCGATGTCGTGCTGCGCGACCGGCGGGCACTGGCCAACGACGGCATGTTCCTGGTGGTCATCACCGTTGACAAGCAGACCGGCAATCTCGTCGGTCGCCCGGAGATCGTGACGCGTGGCTTCGTGGCCGACGTGCAGCCGCGCATGCTGGAGGGCGCCATCGACCGCATCACGCGCTCCATCGAGAACCCGGGGGACCACATCAGCGAGATCACCTTGCTCAAGGCGCAGATCAAGGACGGACTCTCCCAGTACCTCTATCAGCAGACGAAGCGCCGCCCCATGGTCTTTCCGGTCGTGGTGGAGGTCTGAGCATGGCCAAGGCGCGACGCACGCCCGCTGCGGCTCGCGCGACGACGTCCGGCCGTGCCCCCCGTCGCAAGCCCGCGTCGCGCTCGAGCAAGGCCTCCGGGCCGCGCATCGCGCCACAGACGACACGCTCGCTCATCGGCGTGCTGCTGTTGGTCCTGGGGGCCGTGACGATCGTCGCACTCGTGCTGCCCGACGCTGGGCTGCTCAACCGCTACGTGGACGATTTCCTGCGGCCGGCCTTCGGCCAGGGAGCCTGGCTGCTGGCCGTACTGTTCATCCTGGCCGGCGTCTTCGTGGAGCGAGCTCCGACCATCGGCAACGGCTGGGGGGTCATCGTCATCGGAGGGTCGCTGGTCTTCCTGGGCGGTGAGGGCCTTATCCATCTGTTGCGAGGTGGGGGAGGGGACCAGGTCGCGCTCTCGCAGGGTGGCGGCATGGTCGGGCAGGCGCTGAGCGGCACGTTGTCCGAGCTGGTTAGTGCGCCGGGTGCGGCCATCGTCCTCATCGGGGTGCTCGTCGGCGGCATCCTGCTCATGTTCGACCTGACCCTGCGCGCGTTGTTCCGCCCTGTGGCGGTCGGCGGCCGCGTCCTGTACGGAGCCCTGCCTGCGCCCTCGCGCCGTTCGTACGAGTCGGGTGATGGACGATCCGCGGCCGCGGACCAGGCCGGCGTAGCAGGCGCTCGGGGCACAGTCGCCGAGCCGGCAGCCCCAGGTCGCGGGCGGCAGAGTGGCCGCCAGGGAGTCATCGGGGGCCGCCTAACGGACGATCAGGATCAGCGCGAAGAGCTGCCAGCGCCCATCTCCAGCCCGGCGCCCATGAGCCAGACGGTCTGGTCGTCGGCGGGCATCGCAGCATCGGTCTCAGGCTCAGCCGTGGGAGCCGGCGCGAGCAGCGGAGTGGCAGGCCCGGCGGCAGCAGCGCGTGGCGCAGGTACCACCCTGGCAGACCCGACTGCTGGCGAGGACGCGCCGACTCCGCTGCACGAGCGCTCTTGGGACCTGCCCGCGGTGGCCTCCCTGGACGCCATCGTGCCCAGGAAGACCGGTGAGCGACTGGACCATGACCGCAACATCCGGATCATCGAGGAGAAGTTGCGCAGCTTCCAGATCCCGGCCCAGGTGGTAAGCGTCAACACGGGGCCCGTGGTCACCCAATACGAGGTCAAGCCGGACGTGCGCGTCAAGCTCTCGCGCATCGAGGGGTTGGCCGACGACCTGGCCATGGCCCTGGCCGCCCGCAGTATCCGCATCGAGGCGCCCATCCCGGGGCGGGACGTGGTTGGTATCGAGATCCCCAACCATTCCTCGGAGATCGTCTCCTTCAAGAGCCTCTACGAGGACTCGGGCATGGCCGACGCGACCGGCAAGCTGACCTTCGCGCTGGGCCGAGACGTGTCGGGCAAGGCCTATGCGGTCGACCTGGCAAAGATGCCCCACCTGCTCATCGCCGGTGCCACGGGCTCGGGCAAGAGCGTCTGCGTCAACGCGCTCATCACCAGCATCCTCATGCGCGCCCGACCCGACGAGGTCCAGTTCGTGCTGATAGACCTCAAGCGCGTTGAGCTGGCGCCGTATGACGCGCTGCCGCACCTCAAGACCAGCGTCATCGTGGAGGCCGCGCACGCTCGTGCCGCCCTCAACTGGGCGGTCCACCAGATGGAAGAGCGCTACAAGATGTTGGCCGCCCGCGGCGAGCGGAACATCACTGCCTTCAACGCCTCCACGCGCATCTCCAGGGCGGAGCGGCTGCCCTACATCGTCATCGTCATCGATGAGCTGGCTGACCTGATCATGCGTGAGGGTCGCAAGGTCGAGGATCCGGTCGTGAAGATCGCCCAGAAGGCTCGCGCGGTGGGCATCCACCTCGTGCTGGCCACCCAGCGGCCCAGCGTCAATGTGGTCACCGGCCTCATCAAGGCCAACGTGCCCAGCCGCATCGCCTTCGCCATGTCCTCCAACGTGGACTCGCGCACGGTCCTGGACCAGCCCGGCGCGGAGGACCTCATCGGCCGCGGCGACATGCTCTATCAGCCGGCGGATCTGCCGCGGCCCGTTCGTCTCCAGGGCGTCTTCGTCTCGGACGACGAGGTGCGCGCGGTGACCGAGCACTGGCGCGAGCAGGCGCCCGAGCCGATGTACGACCCCGAGCTCCTGGCCGCGGCCGAGGAGGAAGAGGGTGGTGGCGGGCAGTTCGCCTGGTTGGCCCGGATGGCCGAGGACGAGCTCACAGCGCGGGCCGCGGAGCTCGTGATGCAGACCGGCAAGGCCAGCACCTCGATGATGCAGACCAAGCTGAAGGTCGGTTTCAACCGTGCCAGCCGGCTGATGGAGGAGCTGGAGCGCTACGGCATCGTCGGACCGCAGGACCCGCGCAATCCGGCCGTGCCGCGCCAGGTCTACGGGCCCGACAACTGGATCCGTGGTCCGGAGGACATGGATGACCTCTGAGCTCCCTCCCGACTACGGCATGGATAGCTCGGTGTTGCCGCCGCGCACCGGTACTTTCGGCGATGGAGCGCTTGGTCCGAAGCGCGTATCCTTGGGCCAGCGATCGGTCCTGCGGCGGGCCGGCGCGGGATATCGCTGAGGGCACCTCCGACCGATGACTGCTCGACACCAGCTCCGGGTCGGCGGGCGACGGATCGGTCGAGACCGAGGCGCGCCCATCGATGCCGTGCCGGCCCCGGGACTCGGTGAGATGCTGCGCGTGGCGCGCGAGCGCAAGGGTGTCGACATCTACCGGGCCGAGCGGGACACGAAGATCCGCGCCAGGCACCTTGACGCGCTGGAGGCGGGCGACTATGCGGCCCTTCCCGGTGCCGTCTACACCAAGGGCTTCCTGCGCAATTACGCGGTCTACCTGGGCCTCGATCCAGACGAGACGCTGGCACGCTGGCGCTCGGAGACTGCCGCCATGCGGCGAACCGAGGCGGTCACCGTCGCACTACCCCGACCACTCTCGGCTCCGCGACGCGGTCCGACCTTCACGCCGGGCATCATCGTCTCGGCTCTCCTCTCGGTGCTGGTCATCGCCTTCTTGGGCTACGTGGCCATGCAGGTCACGCGCTTCTCCAGATCCGTCGAGATGACCGTCAGCGGACCGCTGGTCCGGACGCTCGAGGCGGACGCCGTGTCGACCGTGCTGGCCGGAACGACCGCCGCGAGCGCCACCGTGACCATCACGGGACCGTCCGACTTCCACGCCACGACGGACGCTGATGCTGAAGGCTCCTGGTCCTGGACCGTGCCGGTCACCAAGGGTCGCAATGACTTCAGCATCACGGCTGCCGATCCAGGGACTGAGCGTGCGTCCGAGCCGGTGAACATGATCGTCCTGGTGCCAGTGCCCGTGCCATCTGACGCCGCGCGGAGCCAGGCGCCACCGGCCACGAGCCTCTCGCTGACGACACCGGCTGAAGGAGCCTCCCTCTCAGAAGCACTGGTGTCGATATCCGGCGCGACCTCCGGGTCTCGCGTGGTGATCGCTGCCGAGCTGAAGGAAACAGGGCAGACGCCGGCTTCGCCGCCGCCCAGCGGGCGGCCGGGGCGGCCCGAGACTCCTGGCGCCTCGCCGCCGGCCGGCGGGACAGCTCCCGATCCGCTCGAGATCAGTGTTGCCGACGGCAGCTTCAGCGCAGCGTTGTTGCTCGCGCCCGGCTCCTGGCTCATCACCGTGACCTCGTCTGCGACCGGGCAGACGAACGCCGTCGAGACGCGTAACGTGGAGATCGCCCTTGAGGGCGTCGCGGTACTGGTCGAGGCACTGGGTGGCAACGCCTACATCCAGGCCTGGGAGGACGGCGAGCCGAGCAGGGCACGGGTCCTGCGCGAGGGTCGTTCCCTCACCTTCAGCGCCGAGGAGACCATCCTGGTACGGACGGGCAACGCGGGCTTCACCCACTTCACGGTGAACAGCGAAGCCCTGGGTGCCCTTGGTGGCGTCGGCCAAGTCGAGAACTGGCTGTTCGAAGCCGGGGAGCCACCGCGCCGCAGCCCGTGAACGAGCACGACGTGCTCGAGGTCCTTGCCGAGCGCCTGCAGCTCGCCTGCCTCGAGGCCGGCCTATCCCTGGCGACTGCCGAGAGTTGCACAGGCGGCCTCCTGGGGCACGTGCTGACGGAGATCTCCGGTTCCAGCCACTACTACGCCGGCGGCGCGATCACCTACAGCGATGTGCTGAAACGAGATGTGCTGAGTGTCCCTGACGCCACCCTCCAGTCGCATGGCGCCGTCTCCGCACAAGTGGCCGTGGCCATGGCCGATGGCGCGCTTGGCGCTTTCGGGACGGACGTGTCGGTCGCCGTGACGGGCATCGCCGGACCCACGGGTGGTTCCGACAAGAAGCCGGTCGGCCTGACCTACGTTGCGGTGGCAGACGCCGCGGGCCACGACGTGCGCCGCTTCCTGTGGAGTGGGGACCGGGCCGCGAACAAGCGGGCCAGTACGCAGGCCGCGCTGGAGCTCCTTCTGGAGCGACTCTCCGGCGC
>JALZLU010000460.1 GCA_030858685.1 Chloroflexota bacterium
ACGATTCCCAGGGCGGTGAGTCCGTCGCGCTGGGCGGTGAGGTCCTGCTCGTCGTGGAGCTTGAGTCCGGTCACGTTGAGCAGGTGCGCCGTATGACGTGCCTGAGCGGGATTGCAATGCGGACGGGTCTGTTGGGACTGAGCGCCGCTGACACCCGTGCTTAGCGGCAGTGCGTGAAGTTTCTCCCGGTAGACGTTCGGCTTACGGGACCTCCGTGTACGACGTGTAGCCGGCACTACCGTCTACTCCGTTGAGCGGTGAGTCCGGCGACCCGGCGGTGCGCTGCCCGGCGTGCGGCTCGCCGCAAGCCGCGAAAGCCCTATGTCGAGTATGACGGCATCTTTACGTCTTTGGGGAGGCTGGGAGTTATGCCAGAATGCCGGAGTTTCGGCAGGGGTCCGGCGCAGACTTGCGGTGCAGTTTCCCTGAGGCGATGGAATCTCGATGACGCTGCCGTCTTGATCAGCGGTTGTGGCGATCCCGAGGTTGCCCGCTGGATGCCGCGCATGCCTCATCCCTACTCGAACACGGATGCGGCCAGCTTCATGACAAGGGCCGAGACGGGCTGGGCGGAAGGCTCGCTGGCGGCATTTGCGGTCGTGGCGAACGGTGCCGTCGTGGGCTCAGTCTCGTTCTCCGTAGCGGACCCCAAGGTGCCCGAGGTTCATGGCGCCTATTGGGCCCTTGCGCAGCACCGCGGCCAGGGGTTCATCACCTCGGCGGTGCTGATAGTGGTCGATTGGGCTCTGTCGGAGCTGCAGGTAGCACGCTACGAGTTGAGGACCGACCCAGCGAACACAGCTTCGTGCGTGGTGGCTCGCAAGGCAGGTTTTGAAGAAGAGGGCCTCATCCGTTGTGCATACCGGCGGCGTGATGGCGAGTTGAGCGATCTACTCTCCTGGAGCAGGACCATCAAGTAGGTGCCGTTCTTGCTGGTTTGGAGGGAACCGCATTATCTTCACCAGGCAGCGCCGGCTTCCGCGGGAGACGCTGCGGGCTCCGGCCGTCTGCACCGAGTAACCCGATGGCCGCTAACGCGAGTTTCGCCTACGTTCACGGTTCGTGATCTACCAGCACCCCCTGGCCTACCTGCTCGGCATCGAAGGCATCGCTCTGCTGCGTGCGTTCGCGGGTGACCACAGTGAGGCGTTCACGCTGGCCCGCCTGGACGAGATCAGGAGGTTGCTGGATGACGGCGACGCGCTTGGCCCGGGCATACACGCCGTACCCATCGACACCCGCGACGGGTACCGGGACTGGGCATGGCGCTACGACGACCAAGAAAACCAGCTGATCGAGCTGGAGCAGCCCGTCGTCAGGCGGATCCTCGACGGCCTGCCGGTCGGGGTGGCGGTTGACGTGGCTTGCGGTACGGGTCGACACGCGCAGTACCTGGCCGGTTTGCGCCACACCGTGACGGGCGTCGACTCTTCGGCCGACATGTTGGCCGTGGCCCGCGTCAAGTTGCCCGACGTCTCATTTCTCGAGGGCGACCTTCACGCGCTCCCCGTAGCGGACGGCAGCGTCGACGTCCTCGTGTGCGCGCTGGCCCTGACCCACGTGCCGGACCTCGCCCCCGCGTTCGCCGAGTTCGTGCGCGTGCTCAGGCCCGGCGGCCACTTAGTCACGTCCGACTCACGCGGCCTGATCGCTGACATCGGCTTGCCGATCGTTGGTGCCCGCACATCCACAGGTGACTGGGGGTACATGCCGGCCTGGACGCGGCTCGCTTCGGACTACCTGTCCGTCGCGCTCCCTCTCGGGCTACAGGTGCGCGAGTGTGTCGAGCCGCGCCGTCCGGCGCCTCTCATTGACGACGAGGAAAGTGACATGATCACCGGCGGGCCGCCGCCGCCCGTTGAACTGACAGAGCCGTGGTCCGTGTGGGCGCTCCACGACTTCGCGGTGGAGGCGACCAACGCCGCCTGGGCAGGGAACCCGGCCGCCCTGATCTGGCACTTCCAGAAGGACGTGTAGCGCTCGCCGGCGCCGGACACGGACCACGCGCTGCTGGGCAGAACGCAGTGGAGTCGAGGACACGTCCCGCCTGGAGCATGAGCGGACGATGCGTCGCCGTATCACGACCCCTCTTGGTCGCCCATCAACTCCGCCAGGATCCTGCGGCCAGCATCTTCAACGGAGACGCCGGTCGTGTCGAGGGTGCGACTGGGGAAGGTGTGGTCGGCGTGCACTTGCGCGCGTAGCGCCTGCCCTGCGAGCGCCTCAGCGTTGGCTTCTGAGAGTCCCACGAGGTCGTCTCCTGCCAGGCGGGCGGCAGATTGGCCGTGTGCTCGCGCGCGCACGCGATCGGTCAGAGCATCCGCTGACGCGGTGAGGCGAAGGTAGGTGAGCGGTGTCTCGCCGAGTGGCGCGCGGTACAAGTCCAGCTGCTCGGGTGAGTCGATGGGTCCGTTGAGAAACAGAAGTTCAGCCGGCGTTGCGGAACACCGGCCAGAGGGACTTGTGCCGTGGTCGACTTGCCCACACCGGGAGGACCATAAATCCACAACAAGCGCATGCCGGACGTTGTAGCAGCCACCCAAGGCGCTTACCGGTCAGCCTGTCGGGCTCGGGCCGCCGGCACCGAATGGCATATGACGCCCGCTGCGGCGCCCAAAGGGTAGGTACCCGCCAGGCGGAACTAGCGTTCGTCGCGTGGAGCGGCTGACGCAACTCGCCTTCGAAACGGCCGGACTCTCCTTCGGGCGTTGTCTTGGTGAACGCGGAAGACGATGTACCCGCGAAGGCACCGTTGGTGCGGGATGCCGCTGAGCCGTTCGCGGCGGAGGGCTGGCACTCCTGGCCTGCGAGTCTGACGAGCAGTGGTCGCGTTACGAGGACCTCCACATCCCGGTCGAAGCGCTTTCGGTCTCAGCGAGACAGCGGCGCGTGCACTGGTCCGGCGAACGCGGGCACGGGCTGCGCGACTGGACATGCGGCTGTGGCTCGCGATCGGTCAGGGAGGGAAGGTCGTGGGCGGCGTGGCGGCGTTCAGATGTCCCGACCGGGCGAGTCCGGCAGCGCGACTGCAAGAGGTCGATATCTTTCCCGCTCACCGCGGCCAGGGCCTCGGCACGGCGCTGCTGGAGGGCGTGCGCGACCTGCTCCTCAGCGAAGGGGTCAGCTCCCTGGTCATTGGCGCCGACGAGGATGATTGGCCGCTGGGCTGGTACCGCTCCCTCGGCTTCCGCGACGTGCTGCGGGTCAACAAGCGCATCTCCCAGCCGCCTGCCAGAACACGGCTGCCGGTAGCCGAAGCAGCGCCGTACCGTGCGGTCCGTGCCTTACTCGTTCGATGACGACCCGCGCCGGGTGGACCTCGATGTCGTCTGGCAGTTCCTGTCCGAGCACGCCTACTGGGGGCGCTGGCGCACGCGCGAGGACGTCGACGCCCGGTAGCAGGGGCCTGGCGGGTGGTGGGTTGCTACGAGCAGGAAGCGGAGAGCATGGTCGGGCTTCGCGCGAGCCCTGAGCGACGGCGTGGGACTGGCCTACCTGGCAGACGTGTTCATCCTGGCCGAGCACCGCGGGCAGGGACTGGGCCACAGGCTCATCGACGTCATGGTCGAACACGGGCCAGGCGCCAGCTTCCGCTGGCTCCTCCACACCGCGGACGCGCATGACCTCTACCGGGAGTTCGGCTTCCGCCAGCCCGACCACATGCTGCTAGAGCGTCCACATGAAACGTCCCGGCCGGCCGAAGTGGACGCACAGTAGGTGCCGTTAGCCGATCCCCTTTCGGGACGCCCTCCCCAGCTCGGTGGCGACCGCGCCAGGTGCCCGGGCTGACGCGCTTACCGGGACGGCTCCTGCTCGGTCATGTCCCAGAACTGTTGGAGCAGGCTGGCAGCTTGGTGGGGGTCTTGGATCATCCACCAGTGCCCGAGGCTGGCGAGACCTCGAGGTGTGCGCCGGCGCGGGCGGCGGCTGCGCGGCGCATGTCGTTGGTTCCGGTGGCGTGGTCCTGGGTTGCGAGCAGCACCAGGCCGGGCCTGCGGCTGGCTGCTGGCAGGTGCTGGCC
>JALZLU010000467.1 GCA_030858685.1 Chloroflexota bacterium
GAGGAGGATCCGGTATGGCCGAGGCCTACTGCGTACGCGACAAGAAGAAGGTCGAGATCCAGGACCCCCAGCAGATCACCATGAAGAACGGCAAGCCAGCCACGAAGGGCACCTGCCCGGAGTGCAAGGGCAGCGTCTTCCGCATCGGGGGCTGACCCGGACGGGTGGAGCGCCGCTCAGCCGGCGCTGGCCCACCCGGGGCGACCCCATCGAGCATCCACTCTTCGAGCCCCGGCCCGTCCGGGGCTCGAACCCTGTCGCGGCGCCCCCGGGCCTGCGTGGGGAACGACGCGCACGGGAGATGCTGATCTTGGCCCGCACGTGGTTTGGTACGATTCGGCCTGATGACTCGCGAAGCGCCCGCTACGCGCGGTGCGGCGCATGGGGGCGGCTCTCACCATCGACCACGTCGTTGACGCGCGCCCCGTCCGTTCCGGCGGCGCCTCGGATCAGGAGGACCATCCCATGACCACCAAGGTCGGCATCAACGGCTTCGGCCGCATCGGCCGCCAGTCCCTCAAGGCACTCATCGAGCGTGCCCCTGACGTCGAGGTCGTGGCCGTCAACGACCTTGTCGACACGGCGACCAATGCGCTGCTCTTCAAGCACGACTCCACGTATGGCGCGTACGAGGGCAGCGTCGAACACACGGCTGACGCCATCATCGTGGACGGGCATGAGATCCGGGTGCTCCAGGAGCGCGATCCGGCGAACCTTCCCTGGGGCGACCTGGGAGTGGACATCGTGGTCGAGTCGACCGGACTCTTCACGGACGCGGCAAAGGCCCGTGCCCACCTCGATGCAGGGGCGCGCAAGGTCATCATCTCGGCCCCCGCCAAGGGCGAAGACCTGACCATCGTGCTGGGCGTCAACGAGGGGATGTACGACCCGGCGTCCCACCACATCATCTCCAACGCATCCTGCACCACGAACTGCCTGGCGCCTGCCGCCAAGGTCGTACACGACCAGTGGACCATCGTGCGCGGGCTGATGAACACCATCCACTCCTACACCAACGACCAGCGCATCCTGGACGTAGCCCACCAGGATCCGCGGCGCGCCCGCTCGGCGGGTCAGAACATCATCCCCACGACGACCGGTGCGGCCAAGGCGCTGGCCTTGGTGATCCCTGACCTGAAGGGCAAGTTCGACGGCTTCAGCCTGCGCGTGCCGACGCCCACCGTCAGCGTCGTCGACTTCACCGCGGAGCTGGAGCGGCCGGCCAGCGTGGAGGAACTCAACGAGGCCTTCCGCGCGGCGGCGGACGGTCCCATGAAGGGCATCCTGGGCGTCTCGGATGAGCCGCTCGTCTCGATGGACTTCAAGGGCGACACGCGCTCCTCGATCATCGATGCTGACTCGACCATGTCCCTGGGCGGCAACTTCGTGAAGGTCATCGCCTGGTACGACAACGAGTGGGGCTACAGCTGCCGCGTGGCGGACCTTGTGGCCTTCGTGGCGCAGCGTCTCGATGCCGGCGCCGAGGACAAGGACGATGCCTCATCGGGCGCTGCCGCCACCGAGCCGACCGCCGGCGAACCGGTCCAGGCGTCGGCCGGCGTCTGAGCGCCACCTCCATGCAGAAACTCACCGTCCGCGACGCGGACGTCACCGGCAAGCGCGTCCTGTTGCGCGTCGACTTCAACGTGCCCATCGAGGACGGCAAGGTCAAGGACGACTCGCGCATCCGCGGCGTCATCCCTACCATCCGCCACCTGCTGGAGCAGAACGCATCCATCGTCCTGATGAGCCACCTCGGCCGGCCCAACGGCAAGGTCATCGAGTCGGCCCGCCTCCGTCCCGTGGCGGAGCGACTCAGCGGATTGCTGCGGTTCCGTGTTCCGGTCACCGGCGACGCGCTGGGTATCGGCACCAACGACGCCATCGCCCGGTTGAAACCGGGCCAGATGCTGATGTTGGAGAATCTGCGCTTCCATGCGGCAGAAGAGGCCAACGACCCCGAGTTCGCCAAGGCGCTGGCGGCCTATGGTCAGGTCTACGTCAACGATGCCTTCGGCACAGCTCACCGCGCTCATGCCTCGACCGTCGGTCTGCCCAGCATCCTGCCGGGCTACGCGGGGCTGCTCATGGAGCGCGAGATCATCAATCTCTCAAAGCTCGTCGAATCGCCCGCCAAACCATTCGCGGCGGTCATCGGCGGCGCCAAGGTCTCGACCAAATTGGCCGTCCTCCAGAACCTCATGACCAAGGTCGACACCTTCCTCATCGGCGGGGGCATGGCCAACACTTTCCTGGTGGCCAAGGGCATGACCGTGGGCAAGAGCCTGCTGGAGAAGGACCGTGTCGAGGAGGCCGGCCGCATCCTGGCCGCTGCCGAAAGGGCCGGCGTGGACTTCCTGCTGCCCACCGACGTGGTCGTGGCCAAGGAGGTCACGCGCGGTGCGGAGCACAAGGTCGTGCCCGCCCACAAGATCCCCAACAGCTGGTCGGTGGTGGACATCGGTCCGCAGACGCGAGAGGCGTTCGAGGCGGCTCTGGAGCCCGCCAAGACGGTCTTCTGGAACGGGCCACTGGGTGTCTTCGAGGTCCCCACCTTCGGCGACGGCACGCGTCAGATGGCGCGCTACCTCGCTCGTCGGGCCGAGGCCGGTACGTCCGTGGTGGCTGGCGGAGGAGACTCCGTGGCGGCCATCGAGGAACTCAAGATCGCGCCCAGCTTCACGCACATCTCCACCGGCGGCGGGGCCAGTCTGGAGTTCCTGGAGGGTCGGGAGCTGCCGGGCATCGCCGTCCTGCTGGACCGACCTGCGCCGCCCGCCAGGAAGCCACGCAAGCGTTCGGCGGCACGCAAGGAGCCTGCCGCCCTGTGACCAGCATCGAGCTCATCGACGCTCACGAGATCCTCGACTCGCGCGGCAACCCCACCATCGAGGTCGTGGTCGTCCTGGATTCGGGTGCCACCGGCCGCGCCGCCGTGCCCTCGGGCGCCTCGACCGGAGCGCACGAGGCCGTGGAGTTGCGCGACGACGAGCCGGCACGCTATGGCGGCAAGGGCGTGCGCCGCGCCGTGGTCAACGTGCTGGAGGTCATCGGCCCCGCGCTCCTCGACCAGGATGCATCTGACCAGGCCGCCATCGATGAGCTGCTCATCGATCTGGACGGCACGCCCGACAAGGGCCGTCTGGGGGCCAACGCCATCCTGGGCGTCTCGCTGGCCTGCGCCCACGCCGCCGCTGCGGCCTATGGCATGCCGCTCTATCGCTACCTCGGCGGGGCCGCTGCCCGGAAGCTGCCCGTGCCCATGTTCAACATCCTCAACGGTGGCAAGCACGCAGCCGACTCGACCGACTTCCAGGAGTTCATGGTGATGCCCGTGGGCGCGCCCACCTGGAGCGAGTCGCTGCGCGCTGGGGCGGAGATCTTCGCTGCCCTGCGTACGGAGCTGCACGAGGCCGGACACTCCACGGGACAGGGCGACGAGGGCGGCTTCGCGCCATCCCTTGAGTCCAACCAGGCGGCCATCGAGACGGTCCTGCGCGCCATCGAGCGCGCCGGCTACCAGCCAGGCGAGGACGTCGTCCTCGCTCTGGATCCGGCCGTCACGGAGCTGGTCGATCTGGATGTGCCGGCCACCGCGGATGGCGAGCTGACCTATCGACTGGCCAGGGAAGGTCGCACCATGGTGACCTCCGAGCTGGTCGACTTCTGGGCGGACTGGATCGACCGCTACCCGGTGCTCTCGCTGGAGGATGGCCTGGCCGAGGACGACTGGCTGGGCTGGCGCCTGCTCACAGAGCGCGTGGGCGACCGCTGTCAGCTGGTCGGGGATGACCTGTTCGTGACCGACCCGAAGCGGCTGGCACGCGGCATCGAGGAGGGCGCTGCCAACGCGGTGCTCATCAAGCTCAATCAGATCGGCACCTTGACGGAGACCCTGGACACCGTAAGCCTCGCGCAGCGCAGCGGCTTCGGAGCGGTCATCAGTCACCGCAGCGGGGAGACGGAGGACACCACCATCGCGGATCTGGCCGTGGCCACGGGCGCCGGTCAGATCAAGAGCGGTGCGCCGTCACGTTCCGAGCGTGTGGCCAAGTACAACCGCCTGCTGCGCATCGAGGCGGAGCTGGACCGGTTCGCCTCTTACGCGGGACGTGAGGCTCTGGTCACTTCGCGGTGAACCATTGAGCGGCTCGGTCCCTCTCACACCTGAGCTCATCGCCGAGCGGCAGGGGAGCGGCCGATTCCTCGATCGCGGAGCGATCTTCGCCGGCTGGGTCGGCCTGGGCATGGGCCTGGTCATCGCCATCGCCTTCGAGCTCATCGTGGCCATCCAGCCGCTCGTATTCCTGCTGGCACTGCCGGCCGGTGCCCTGATCGGGGCCTACGCCAACGTCCGCTCTGAGCGTTGGCGACCACGGGGCCGCGTCATGACCAACGCGGCCTATGCCGGTCTGGTCACGGGAGTCGGTCTGGCCGTGCTGTACGTGGCCATCCGGCTGCTCTTCATCTACGCCGACACCGGCTACCGCGTGGAGTCACAGGGCGGCCAGCTCACCTGTGCGCCTGGACCGGCCTGCACCTACGAGCGATACCTGGCTGCGGGGCGCGGACCGGACTTGACAGCGAGCGGCGTGTCGGATGGGGCCTCGTTCGAACGGTTCGTCCTGGGCGAGCACCTCTCGGGCGGCCTGAC
>JALZLU010000005.1 GCA_030858685.1 Chloroflexota bacterium
CCGCTCATGCTCCTTGGCGCGTACGTGGTCCAGTCCGGTGGGGCGATAGAGGCTGCAGCGGTGGTGGCATCCCTGCCCGTGGCCATCCTGGTGGCGCTGATCCTCTACGTGAACGAGGTTCCCGACCGGCCCAGCGACGCGCGGGCAGGCAAGCGGACACTGGTGGTGCGACTGCCGCAACGGACGGTCATCACTCTCTACGATGTGGCCGCGGCGGCGGCCTTCGCCATCATCGTGGCCGGAGTGATGCTTCGACTGCTGCCCCTTCCAGCTCTCTTGGCGCTGCTGGCCATGCCGCTCGCGCTGCGCGTCCATCGCGGCCTGGAGACGAACTACGATCAGCCCTACGGCCTGATGGCCGTGATGGCCACCAACATCAGGCTGCATCTGGTGGTGGGCGTGACGCTGTTGGGGGCGTACCTCGCGGTCGTGCTGGTCCAGATCCTGGCTCCGGGGCGGTCGCTCTTCCTGCCCTGACCGTGGCAGCGCGACGGCCCCGACCGCCTGGACTTGGCTCTCATTGGGCCGGTCAGTCCGACTGAGGCATCCGCCGCGCCAGGCCCTGCGGTCGGTATGCTCCCCAAATGGATGAGCACAGCGAGACGCCGATCTGGGAGCGCCGCTACCGCGCCGCTACCGTCTCCTTCCCCGACTGGTCACCACTGGCGCCGGATCGGATCGTCTACGCCAGCAACGAGAGCGGCATCTGGCAGATCCATTGCCGCGACCTGACGACAGGCCAGGCGCGACAGGTCACCGACAGTCCCGTCGGGGTGACCGTGGGCGCTCCGAGGCTGGATGGCAGCGGTGTGCTGTGGTTCTCCGACGAGACGGGCGATGAGTCCGGTCGCTGGTACCACGAGCCGTTCGAGGGCGGCGAGGCACGAGGGTTCCTCGAAGGCGTGCCGCGCGGCTGGAACGAGGGTCTCGCGCAGGCCGCGGGGGTCGTGGCGGCAGGCATCAGCGATAGGGACGGCTTCGGCATCTACGTCGCATGCGACGGGAAGCCAGCCCGCGAGCTCGCGCGCAGCCGCGAGTCCCTGCAGGTGGCGGGTGCCGGCGACGGCTTCAGCCGCGCCGGCCTCTCGGCCGACGGAACACTGCTCTGCCTATCGGACAGCGAGGCCGGCGGTCTCCTGCATCCCGCTCTCCGGGTGGTCGACGCGCAGAGTGGAGCCGCCGTGGCGACGCTCCGCGATGAGAGCATGGCGCTCGCGGCGGCGGCCTGGTCGCCGCTGCCAGGCGATCAGCGGCTGGCGATCAACGACGAGCTGGAGGGTCACGAACGTCCGGCCATCTGGGAGCCGCTCACGGGAGTGCGTCAGCGCCTGCTGGTCGATCTGCCGGGCGACTTGAGCGTGTCCGGGTGGTATCCCGATGGTGAGGCAGTCCTGCTCAACAACCTCCAGGAGGGACGCCATCACCTCTACCGCTACGAGCTTGCCAACGGCGGCTTGATGCCCATCGACCATCCCGCCGGATCGATCGCCTGGGGCGCCCGTGTCCGCCCGGATGGTGACGTGTGGTATCGGCTGTCGCAGGGCCACCGAGGACCCAAGGTGCTGGCGGAAGGGGGCGAAGAGGTCCTGCGGGCCGCAGCGGAGGCGGCGCCGCCGGGTCACCCGTACATGTCGTGGCGCTTCGACAATGAGCGTGGCCAGAGCGTGCACGGTTTCTACGCGGCGCCGGAGGGCGAGGGGCCATTCCCGGTGCTGATGCTCGTCCACGGCGGACCTACCTCGCAGGACCTGGACCGCTATCACCCGGAGGCGCAGTCCTATGTCGACGCCGGCTTCCTGGTGGGGATGGTCAACTACCGCGGCTCCACAGGTTACGGTCGAGAGTGGCGCGATGTGCTGACCGGCGACATCGGCGGCCCGGAGCTGGAGGACGTCAACGCGGGCTTGCGCGACCTTGTCGGGCGCGGCCTGGCCGATGCCTCGCGGGCGGTCATCGGGGGCTGGTCATGGGGCGGCTACGTGACGCTCATGGAGCTGGGCAAGTATCCCGACCTGTGGCTGTGTGGCGTGGCGGGCGTGCCCGTAGGCGACTACGAGCTCGGCTATGAGTATCTGTCACCGCTGCTCCAGGCGTACGACCGCGCACTGCTCGGCGGCACGCCCGCCGAGGTGCCCGAGCTGATGCGCGACCGCAACCCCATCAACCACGCCGACCACGTCCGCGCTCCCGTGCTCTTCCTCATCGGCGAGAACGACAGCCGCTGCCCGTATCGCCAGGCGATGGCCTACGTCGAGCGACTGGCGGCTCGTGACCATCCACACGAGCTGTACGTGTTCGGCACCGGACATGGCTCGAACGATCTCGACGAGAAGGTCCGCCAGCAGCGCGTCATCCTGCGGTTCCTGGCGCAGCACGTACCGGGCATCGCAACGGTCTGACCGGCCGATCCTGGTCAAGAAGCTGCCCGGTCGAGGCAGGGTCGAGAGGAACGTGGAGATCGTCTCTGGTTCCCGTCAATCCCCGCCAAGCGGGCACCAATGGACGGTGGCCCGCTTCATCCCTTCAGATTCCGCCAGGCGGGCACTAAGGCGAAGACGGACCCAGAACAGGCTCCAGGAAGCCGCATCCAGCCCGGTCATTCGCGATCCCCTGGGCTGCGCCAACCTCGGGACAGACCCGTTCGGCGCGTAGTAGCCGACTGGAACCGACGGAAGCTTTCCTAGCGCCCACCTCACGGGAACCTGACGGAAACGCTCCAGAAGCGGCGCCGCCGGTAGAGGCGAGGCCCCACCGACGCGGACGAGGCGGGAGCACCAGCCGCCGCGGCCGACCACGGCGGACGTGACCGCCCGGCGTCAGACCTCCTTGTACTCGCCTTCCACGGCCTCCTCGCCCTCCGGCGCAGGTGTGGCGCTGGCGCCATCCGGCGGTGCAGCTCCGTCGGTCGACTCGGATGAGCCGCCCTCCGAACCATTCTGCGAGCCGTCGCCGGACGCGGAAGCCGCCTGGTAGGCAGCGGTGCTCACGCGCTGGAGCACCTCGGCGAGCTCACCGGCAGTTCGCGTCACGGCCGCGGTGTCATCGCCCTTGAGCGCCTCACGCACGGCTTCCACCTTCCGCTCGACGTCGGCCCGATCCTCGGCTGACACCTTGTCGCCCAGGTCGCGCA
>JALZLU010000020.1 GCA_030858685.1 Chloroflexota bacterium
GTATCTTGGCCAGCGGGATGTCCCGTCTCTGGAGCTGCTTGATGAGCCGGATGCGCATCAGATGCTGCCGGCCGTAGCGGGCCTTGGGACCGCTGCCGGGCGAGGGAAGAAGGCCCGCCTGGACGTAATAGCGAACCGTGCGCGCCGTCACATCGCCTTGCTCAGCGAGCTCTGAAAGGGTCAGCGTGGCGGTCTCGTGTCGGCTCATCTGGGGGAATAATGACAGTTCCACGTCACACTGTCAATAAGCATCTTCTCGCACGTTGGGCGTCAGTAGCGCCCGGGCCCGTCACCCTCGCTCGTGGCCACCGTTCCGCTCCGAGACAACCATCCTGCCCGCCGTTTCCACGAAGGCGCAGAGCGCGTTTGCCATCCGAAGCTGCGCTGGACTCTTGCAGCGTGGGGCCAGGAGCGCCGGCGAGCAGACCACGATGGCCAGCGCCCGCGCGCGTGATGTCGCCACGTTGAGCCGGTTGAGCGAGTAGAGGAAGCCCATGCCGCGGGGCGCGTCCTCCGCTGATGACGTGGCCATGGAGAAGATCGAGACCGGTGCCTCTTGTCCCTGGAACTTGTCCACGGTGCCGACGCGCGCGCCGTCCGGCAACCGCGCCGTGACGAGCTCGCGATGCACGTTGTACGGCGCCACGATGACGATGTCCTCCAGCCTCAGGGGTCCCCGGCGACCGGTCTGGTCGACGTAGTCACGCCCGAGCAGCGTCTGGACGATCCGACCGACCGCCTCCGCCTCCTCCACCGAGCCGTTGGTGTTGGCAGCGTGCTCGACCCCTACCCAGCGGACGCCTGAACCGATCAGCCCATCCGACTCCCGGACGCCCAGCCCCAGCACACCCGTCCCCGTCGCTATCGCCTGGTGCTCCAGGCCATCCATGGACTCCAGGCGGCCCTCATAGAAGACCTCCGAAGTGAAGCGGCAGATGTCCGGGTGCAGCCGCCAAGTGCGCTCCAGGAAGATGCCGCCGTCCGGTGGGACCGTCGGGCGCCCGCCCAGCAGGTGGGCCAGGGCCGACCGCTCCGCGCCCGCTGGGTGCGCGCCCTGCAGCGGCTGGTCGAGCTGCTGGGGATCACCCAGCAGGACCATGCTCCGCGCTGCGCCGCTGATGGCCACGACGTTCGCCAGCGACATCTGACCCGCCTCGTCCACGAACAGGGTGTCGAGCGTGCCACTCAGGTCGGAGCGTGCCCACAGCCAGGCCGTACCGGCTCCCACCTGCACGTCCGGCTCGGCGAAGGTCTTGACGAACTTGGGGTTGCTATCGACGCATGCCACGGAGTCGTGGTCACACACCTGGTCACCCTCGGCTTTCTGGACAGCGCGGAACGGGACGCCCCTGGCCTCCGCCTCCGCGCAGGCGTCCTCCAGGAGCTTGCCGATGACCTTGTGGCTGTTGGCGGTGATGCCGACCTTCTGGCCCTGCTCTACCAGGTCCACGATCATCCGGGCCCCGGTGTACGTCTTGCCGGACCCAGGTGGTCCCTGGATCGGCAAGGTCGATGCGTCGAGCGTCGTCACCAGCCGGCGCGCTGCCTCCAGGCCCGACTCCCCCGGCCGCACGAGCCCCTCGCCCGTGCCCTGACCGGCGCGAGGCGGCCGGCCGAGTAGCAGGTCTCGCCCCGCTCGCCACTCCGGCCCGACGCCGTCGACGCCGTGCTCCAGCACCCATTCGCCGAGTTCCATTAGCGCTTTCCACTGCGCGTCGGCGCGGATGAGGTTTACCGGCACGACCGCCGTCGGGTGGCTGCCGGCCCAGTCGGCCTGCCGCTTGATGACCAGCGTGCGGGCGTCCCTGTCCAGCTCGTGGCTTCCCACGCTCGAGGCCGGGAACGTCAAGCGTGGATCGTGAAGGTTCCCGCCTATATCGAGCTCCTGGACCGGGAACGTGTACAGATGACGGACGAGCTTCTGCTTGGTGAACCCGTCGGTCCCCACGTACTGCAGGCCGGCGATCGGCTCCCGCTCCTCGAACAGCTCCTCGTCCGACCGTGACATCAGGTCGAAGAAGCGCCACCAGGTGGCCTTGTCCTCGCGTCGGTGCCAGTCGAGGAGGTGCGCGAGCATCCACGTCGCGTGCTCGGGCGTTCCTGGGGCCGGGTCGCGCGGAAGGTCCCGGGTGAGAGCGTCCTCCAGCGCCTTGACCGCGCGCTCCCGGTCCGTGACTGCGGCGCTCGGCGGATCACCGGGCACCGGCCGGGGCAGCTCGATGCCGAACTGGTGCTCCGCCTCCGGCCGGCGGGCCTCCAGCCAGTCGCGCAGGAGGTGCGTGGAGATGCAGTCGTCCTTGTTGTACTC
>JALZLU010000032.1 GCA_030858685.1 Chloroflexota bacterium
AGGCGCGGCGCGCCGATCGCACGGGCATCTATGCCTTCGAACAGGCACCGGCGGTCCTTAGCGCCGAGTTCGAGGCGCGCCTGCGCGACGATCCGGCGGCTTTCGCATTCCTGGAGGCACAGCCCGCCGGCTACCGGCAGACGTTCATCCACTGGTCATGGACGGGAAGCAGGCGGCGACCCGACTACGCCGGCTGGAGAAGCTCATCGAGGACTCCGCTGTGAAGCAGCGCGTCGCTCAGTTCAGCCGCCGCCAGCCAGCGGATCCACCCAGCGGATCTCGCTGAAGCGTGCAAAGTCCCTGTCTGACGGGCAGACGGTCAGCCATGCTGGTCCAGTGGGTCGGCGGCGGCGCGAGGGTCGGCAGCGCGCGTTCGGTACAGTTGTGACGAGGACGACCGACATCCCTGAAGGAGGACCACCCCTTGGACGAGCAAGCCGTTCGCGAACATGCCCAGTCTCATTGCGACGCCCTGGTGGCAGGTGATGTCGAAACGGCGTCCGCCGAGCTGAGCGAGGAGCTCCGCTCGAACATCGGTCCGCTGCTGGCCCAGCTGCCATTGCCCTTGACGGAGGCCACCGTGGAGTCGGTGGAGCAGGGCGGTACCGCTTTCATCGCCGTGCTGAAGTTGGTCGGCGAGAGCGAGGAGGTCCGGCTGCAGACCCGCTGGAAGGAACGCGACGGCCGACCGACCATCGTGGAGGCCAGCCGTATCACTGAAGCCACGCCTGACCCGGGGGCAGCCGACGACGAGGCCGAGTCCGAGCCGAACCCGGGATGAACATGGCCATGCTGAGTCGCTCCTTCGGAGGCGTCATCAGGGCGCAGCGTGAAGCCAGGGGCATCGACCTGGATGGACTCAGTCAGGCCATCGGCGGGTCACCCAGCAAGGGCTTCCTGGCCAGGGTGGAGGAGGGGACCGTGGGTCCTTCCTCCAGCCTCGTGCTGAAACTGGCAGGCGTCCTGGGGCTGCCCGGGGATCTGATGCTGAACGCCAGCGGTTTCGCCACGGAATCTCAGCGTAGGGATGCCCTCAGTGCCCTGGAGAACGCCACGGGCACGCGTCGACCGACCAACGGCGTCTGAAGCAGAGCCGACCCACCGCCGGCCTTCAGCCGTGGAGCCCAGCCAGCTCGTTCTGGTTCACCTCGTCGGGCAGCTTGCCCATGATGATCATGGCCAGCACTTCGTCCATGGGCGAAGCGTCGGCAGAGGCGATGCCGCGGCGCCGGCTGCGGTGGGTGCGTGGGTCTCGCTGCGCCTTCAGCAGCCCGGTCCCAACCACGATGCCATCGGCTCGTGGATCGAAGTCGAAGCCGGCGGACGAAAGATCGAGCGCGAAGTCACCATCGGTGGCGGCCACGCAAGTGGCGAGCTTGGCTGGATCCATTTCGGGGCCGGAGCGGCCGACGCGGTCCGCGTCCGCGTGCGATGGCCCGACGGTGACATCGGACCGTGGCTGACCCTCGGTGCGAACCGGTTCGCGGTCATCGAGCGAGGAGCGTCGGAGCCACGCGTCTGGATGCCGCGATGACTCCAACCTGGCGTACTTGAGCGGATAGCTGACGGGGGTGACGCGACAAGCATTTCAGGCGTTGACTCTGGCGCACGGCAGGTATACCGTTTTGGCAGGGGTCGGGTCGTATCCGGAGCAGTGACGATGAGGGGCGTCGTCGCAAGGCTGCGGCCAGGGGGGTCGCAGGAGGGACGGAATGCCGTTCACGGATCTCTCGGACCTGTTCGGCTCGGTCAACGAGGAAGGCATCAACCGGGTCGTGCGCCACGTGATGCGCAAACGGCCGTCGTTGTTCAACTACGGCACGCAAGCCATCGTCACCGACCCGTCCCGCCACTGTGTGCGCATCGACGCCGCGCCAGAGGTCGCAGCACGCGGTAACCCGCTGATGACGCGTGAGGACCCCATCCCGATCGTGGGCACGAACGGACAGTACGGCCTCGATTTCTGCGCGCAGTTGACGGAGGTCACGCTCGACTTCCACCCTGGCAATGCGATCTCCCTGCCGCCCGAGCTGGCGCCCCTCGACGCACAGCGGTTCGCCATCTCCGCCACGGCATGCGCTGGCATCGGCTGTCCGTCAGAGGACATCCTGCGGCGACTTCCACCGGTCCAGCCCCCTCCGCAGAAGCGGGATGACGATCGCGATACGCCCAAACTGCCGCCGCGAGCCATCCCCAGCGGTGCCCTCGACTGCTTCTGCCTGCGCCTCTTCATCGAGGGCCACTTCGAGGTGAGCGGGACCTCTGCGCTGCCACTCCTGGAGGCGCGAGTGGACGGCGTGGAGATCGTCGACATCCAGCCTCAGGGACTGGAGGACTCCCTGGAGTGCTACCTGCGGCTCGTGCTGCAGTTGGCGGTCCTTCCGCAGCTGGCCGTAGCGCTCCAGAAGCTGCTCCTTGACGTGATCGCGATGATGCCGCCCGGCGTGACCATGGAGTTGCCCATCGGCACTCCGACCATCCCGCACAACCCATCCATCGCCAACGATGAGCTGAGCCTGCGCGTCAACGTGAGCACCGCGCCATGAGCCACCTCACCGTTGCCGTGTCGGAAAGCGCGGCGTTCCGTCTGTTCGAGAGTGCGCGCGATTCCATCAACGTCAGCCACTCCGACAGTGGCACGTTCGGGCCGGTCTCGGCCAGTTACGCGGTTGCCTTCCACCTCGAAGGCGGCACTCTGGACTTCCGCAGCGACGGCAGTGTCCAGATCCGCGAGCTCGACATCAAGTGGGACACGCTGCAGCTCAGCCTGGGATTCGACATCCCGGAGTTCTGCGTGGGCGGCTTCTGCATCATCGGCATCCCATTTGATGGCTGCGCCGTGCGGGCGCCGCGCCTCTGCGCTTTCAGCGGCAACCCCGATGTGGTCATCCCGCTCGACCTCAGCGGCATCCTGACATCGGAGGTCTCGTTCCGGGCGGCCCCTGTCATCAAGCACTTCCGCGACCCGGCGCGGCCGGCCTCGATGGACTACCTGTCGGCGCAGGCCGCCGGCATCCCCGACAAGTGGCAACTCTTCATCGATCCGATCACCGTCGACATCGACATCTTCGATTTCGCGGACATCGTGGGCGATCTGCTGGAGTCGGCCGTGGACGCCGCCATCGACGGACTCCTGAGCTGGATGCCAGGCTGGGCACGGGACCTGATCCGTTCCCTGATGGGACCGGTCATCGATCTCGTTCGTGCGGTCCTTGACATCCCGGACGACTTCGAGGAGTGGCTGAGCGATCTGCTGGGCGTCAGCCTCGGGTTGCTCGACTTCGTGGCCACCGTGGTCGGTGACCACTTCGCGGCCCAAACGCCACTCATCGAGATCGAGGATCCATTGGAGATCCTGCCCGGCGTCCCGAGCGTGCCGCTCATCCCCGTCAAGGTGCCCATCGAGAAGCTGGCCGTGACGGTCTCCGATACCGAGATGGTCCTCGAAGCGGATGTCGGCGCATGACCCGATACGGCCCCAGGAGGGTCCAAAGCTGATGGCACTGCGCTTGAACCGGATGCTCTTCCAGCAGACCGATGCAGACAGCGGAGCACTGTCGATGCTGGGCACCTTGGTCCATGGCGTCGCGGACGTGGGCCATCACCTCGGGACCGTGTACCGCGGCAAGGAGGCCGTCGGGGAATTCACGCTCCGGGTCGAGGAGTCGGGTCCACCCCAGGTGCACGTCGATCTGGCGGCCCAGGGACTGCACGGCGCGTCGAAGCGGCATGGTTCCCACGGCCAGGGAGACGGCTGCTGTGACGAGGATGATGCCGGCGGCGCGCACACGGACTCGACGTACGCCCTCGCGCCGGGCGGCCATGCCGTCTTCCATGTCTCGACCGGTTCGGGTGGCTACGCCGTGACGTTGGCGCGGGCCGGCCGCGATGAGCGGCCCAACGAGGGTCGGGAGCGGCGCGACGGGCAGTCCGGCGTGTGGGACAGCCGCCAGCTGGAGCCAGGGGACCTTTTCGCCGTCACGCTCCTGCGCCCGGGCGCGTATCGGGTGTCTGACGAGGGTGGGCGCGCGGAGGCGAGATTGCGGCTCGCGTATCCGCAGCGCGGCACGACCGCATATCGGCCTCCCGAGCCGCTTCACATCGCGGTCAGCGAGGACGGCTTCGACCCGAAGGACATCCAGCTGCAGCCACTCCAGGGTCAGGTCTACGAGGTCCGGGCGGGGACGCGGATCAAGATCTCCCTGGCGGATCCTGACGACGGCCCGCAGCGACGCGATGACGACCCACGGGAGCCTGACCGCGCCAGACCGCCACGGTTGTCACTTCGTCGCCGGCACGTGCCCGAGGGCTGAACCTCAACGGTCCATCGGGGAGGCTGCCCGACGGAGCTCAACGTGCCGACTCTTGCACCGGGTGCACGAACGTGACCAGGTAGCGGATCGGACCGCTGATCTCATGCACGTCAGGCATGATCCAGGCTATGCCGATCCGATCCGTGCAGCCGGTGCAAGTTCTCGGCATTCCCGATGCCGATCAGGTCACGCTCGTGCATCCCGTGCACAGCCGCCCGATCCGGCCGCCCATCGGCGGGCTAATCGGCGGGCCGCCACCGGGGCTGCCGGCACTCGTCGTTCCGCGGCGATCACGGTCCCAGCAGCAGCAGGCAGGGTCGGGGAGCTGCGGTCACACGGCGTCGGAGCGGATGAGACAGCGTACGGCCTCGACGGCGACGCGGATCGTGTCGTCCATGGGGACCTCCGGGCCGAGATGGTGGCCTGCATACTGGTTGTCCGAGACTTGCACAACGCAGCCCGCGCGAAGGCCTTTCCAAGCCGCGATGACGAAGAGAGCAGCCGCCTCCATCTCCGAAGCGAGCACGCCTGCCTGCCGGTACGCGCTCCATCGGCGCGTCAGCTCATCGGCGAGCGGCATCGACTCCGCCCGGATCTCCGCGTAGAAGGCGTCCTTCGACTCGATGATGCCGGCGCGAAACGGAAGCTCGAGGGCGCTGCTCGCCTCGACCAGAGCGTTCACGATGGCCAAGTCGGCCACCGCCGGGAACTCCAGAGGCAGGTACGCTCGCGACGTGCCCTCGTCTCTTACCGCGCCCGTGGCGATCACGATCGATCCCACCGGCAGGTCCGCCTGGAGCCCTCCCGACTTGCCCACTCGGATGAACGTATCGGCTCCGATCGCAGCCAGCTCCTCCAAGGCGATGGCGGCAGACGGCGCGCCGATGCCGGTCGAGCAGACGGACACGCCGACACCGGCCAGCGACCCCGTGAAGGTGACGTACTCCCGGTTGCGAGCGACCTCCCGCGCGCCGTCCAGGTGAGCGGCGATCGAAGGTACCCGGCCGGGATCCCCAGGTAGGAACACGTAGCGGCCGACATCACCTGGCCCGCAAGCGATGTGGTACTGCTTTCCGCGGCTGACCAGGTCTCGCCTTTCATCGCTCGTCACCTCCCTAGGCTCCTTCGTCTCAGAACGACTCTGCTCGGACGACCGCATCCTCGACGCTGGTGGTGGCCAGCTGGTGGGCGGTTGCCACGGCTTCTTCGGGCGTGTCGGCAAAACGGATCTCCACGATGCGACGCTCGTCCAGATACCTGCTATCAACCAGTCCCGGAGCGATCCGGTCGGCCCAACCACCCGTTCCGCGGAGGATGACGACCGGGCGTCCGACCTGGTATGCGATGGCAAGCTCCATCAGCGTCCCGGCTCCACCGCCGATCATCACCAGGGCATCGCATCCCCGAGCATCGATCAGGTTACGGGCCGTTCCCAGGCCGGTAGTCAGGGCGACATCGACCCAGGCGTTGGCCGTCGCTCGATCGAGTCCCGGCAGGATCCCGATGGTCAAGCCGCCAGCGCTCTTGGCGCCTCGTGACGCCGCTTCCATCACGCCGGTCGTGCCGCCGCTCACGAGAGCGGCTCGGCGCTCACCGATGAGCCGTCCCACGGCTTCCGCCGCGGCCAGCGTCTCCACAGGCACCACGTCATCCGGTCCCTGCTGCGCGCGGCCGATCACGCCGATGGTGATCACGGTCGGACCGCGCGCACTTCGCCGGCAACCTGTTCGATCCGCTGGGTCAGTTCCGCTCGCCGTACGTCAGCAGCAGCGCGCCCGACAGCCAGAGCGCCGGCAGCGGTGGCATGTTCGACGACGAAGGAGGCAGAGACGGTCCCGAATAGGGCAGCCCGCACGGGATCGCCCGTCTCATGTAGACCCACCAGGAACCCACCGCAGAATGCATCGCCGGCGCCGGTCAGGTCGGTCACCGCCGCCGCATACGCCGGGACGTGCCAGGCCTCGCCGTCGGCAGTCCGGACGAGGCAGCCAGCGTCGCCGAGCTTGATGACGACCTGTCGCGCGCCGTGCCTCTGCAGTTCGCGCGCCGCTTCGGGCGCCAGTAGACCAGGGCAGAGTCGCTGCGCGTCTTCCTCGCTCGGCAGAAAGGCGTCCACTCCCTCCAATAGACTTCGGTCCGCCGGCTCCAGTGAGTCAGACTCGTGCCACGCATCCAGCGTGATCAGAAGGTCCGGTCGAGAACCCCGCAGCGCATCCACCACCGTTGCTTGGCTGGCCTTCCGGAGCTGAGGAAGGTGAACACCGACGAGGCCATGGAACCACGATGTCGGGATGTCAGACGACATCGGCGTGAAGGCGAGGTACCGCTCCTCCTCATGCGTGTCGTCCCTGAACCTCGGCCGCTCTTCCGCCGGGATCGCGGCCAGGACCTCCGGCGGCAGATCTCGAGAGCGGCTCCCATCCGGCCGGTATGCGAATGCCACGTGAAGCCCGGGCCGCTCGATGATGCGGCGGACGCCCCCGAGCGATATCCCCTCATCCTCGAATGCCTGAAGGCACTCGTTGGGATAGTCAGATCCGGCGCGCGTGACGATGCCCACGCTGCGCTCCCAGATGGCGATCCCGGCGGCGGCGTACAGGGCGTTGCCGCCGCACACGCTCGGGAAGCGCTCGCCGGAGGCCGTCACGACGCTGTCCATCGTGAGGCATCCCATCACGGCGAACAAAGGCTGCTCCATCCGCATCACATGGGTCGAACTGCGCCTGGCCCGCTGCCGGCCGCTTCCAGGAACGTGTCGACGCGGTGCCGCTCGACAGGTCCCGCTAAGGTGCCCCCTCGCAGGTAGCGGCCAACGATGAGCCCGTCGGACGCCTTGAGCGCGCGGCGGGCGGTCACCGGCCCGACCCCGCCCCCCAGGATGAGCGGTACCGACACGTGCTCTCTTGCGTCGCGGAGCACCGTGAGTGAGTCGTCCAGGCTGGCGCCGGTGATGATCACCCGGTCGGCGTGCCCGAACTCGACGCACCAGCGCGCCGTCTCCACGGCGGAGACCCCTGACATGGAGCGACTGGTGGGCTGCATGGCATCAGCCCAGATCTCGAGCGTGTCCTCCGCCGATAGCTCGCGGCGAAGGCGGATCGCCTCCGCGGCACATCCCTGCACGAGCCCCTCAGCACCAACCTCCGCGCCGACGTAGCCCTTCAGCCGCACGAATCTAGCGC
>JALZLU010000040.1 GCA_030858685.1 Chloroflexota bacterium
GCACGTGGGCGCTGTGCGCGGGTCAGGCGCGAGGCTCCAACGAAGCATCGGCGGCATCGGCCACGGCTGACAGGTCAGGCCGAGCAGTGTGGACCCAGTCGCGCAGGGCCCAGGTACTGGTGCGAAATGCGATGCCGCTCCAGGGGATGTCCTCGGCGGCGAAGGGTTCTATCTCGATGGCCTCTGGTCCCGTACGGATCTCCCCGCCGGTGATGCGCGCCTCGTAGCAGATCACCACGACGGCTGCCGGCGGACGTGTATAGATGCCCACGATGCGCGTGGGCTCGACCAGCAAGCCGGTCTCCTCCAGCGTCTCGCGCGTGGCTCCCTCTTCCGCCGTCTCATCGATCTCCAGGAAACCACCCGGCTGGGCCCAGGCACCGTAGCCCGGCTCGATGCCTCGGCGGAGCAGGATGACTTCGCCATCGGCGGTGATGGGCAGGGTCGTCACCACCAGGCGCGGGTTGACATAGGCGATGAAGTGGCAGATCGGGCAGACCAGCCGCGGCCGCTCCTCACCCTCCACCACTCGGAAGTCGAGCAGGTCGCCGCAGCGCGAGCAGTGACGGACGGAATCGGCCAACCAGCCTGGCACTCCACCGCGCCCTGATGCACGCCCAGGCCCATTGGCCTTCCGGTCCGGCGGCAGCCTCACCGGCTCACGCGGAGAGGACCAGCCAGATGATTCCCGCCAGTACGGCCAGGCTGAGCGCCAGCACGGCGACCCACACGAAGCGGAACAGGCCACGACCCCGATCGACCGGCAGCCAGGCCCAGGCGGAGCGCCAGATGCGCACCATGGCGTCTACCGTCACGACCACGAGCAGCCCCCCGCCGATGAGCACCGGGATGCGCACCACAGGATCGCTCAGCTGGGCCCCCAGCTCTAGCGCAGTGATGGCGATGACGCCGCTGACGAGCACGCCGATGGAGAGAAAGATGAAGGCATCCTGGAGAGGAGTTGGTCGCGTCTCGGGCACGCGAGAGGGCACCAACGGGCGGCCCCTGGCGTCGCGCGCGACACGCACTTCCTGCCGGTCGAGCTGCGGTCCCGCGCCGAGGATCTCATCGTGGTCCATCGCTACAAGCCTTCGTTGAGCGGATCGTCCTCGACGGCCCGCGTCTGGGCCGCTCGGAAGGCGACCACGCGCTCCGCCAGTGCGGTATCGGAGATGGCCAGGATCTGGGAGGCCAGGAGCGCAGCATTCCGGGAGTTGCCCAGTCCCACCGTGGCGACCGGCACGCCCGGCGGCATCTGGACCGTGGAAAGCAGGGCATCCAGTCCGCCGCCCACGCCGCCGGGCATGGGCAGGCCGATGACCGGCCACGATGTTCGTGCCGCCACCGCGCCCGCGAGATGTGCCGCAAGGCCGGCGGCGCAGATGAAGACGCGCACGCCCCGATCGTCGGCGGCTTGCACGTACCGCTCCAGGAGAGCGGGTGCTCGATGGGCGGAGATGATGCGCAGCTCGTACGGGATGGCAAGGTCCGTCAGCACTGCCACGCCCTTCTCCACGGCCTCCAGGTCGGAGCGGCTGCCACAGATGACCGAGACGAGCGGTGAAGGCACGGACCGATGCTACACGCCCGGCGCCCGGCGCCCGACGAGCCTTCACCGATTCGCCGGGCAGCGGCCCAGCCACCCGATGGTGCTGAACCGGGCGATTGGACGAGCGCTCGTCACTTCGTCCGCTAGCATCGCTCTCCATGGTCATGCCCTCCTCAGCATCCTCTGGCCGGCATCCGCTGATCATCGATGTCGACACCGGCATCGACGACTCCCTGGCACTGCTCTATGCCTGCGCCTCGCCCGAAGCCGATCTGGTGGCGGTCACCTGCGTCTCGGGCAACGTGGAGGCCGTGCAGGTGGCGCACAACACGCTGGCCGTGATGGAACTGGCCGGACGTGGCGACGTGGAAGTCGCCCTGGGCCGGGAAGTGCCGCTCGTCCGTGAGCTGCGCACCGCGCCCGACACGCATGGGCCGCGCGGCCTGGGCTACGCTGAGCTGCCCGCAGCGAGGGCCGGGCTGTCGCCACGCCACGCGGCGGATCTGATCGTGGCCGAAGCACGCCAGCGTCCGGGGGAGCTCACGCTCATCACGCTCGGACCGCTGACCAACGTGGCCCTGGCGCTGCTGCTGGAACCGGCCCTGCCGCAGCTGGTGAAGCGGTTGGTGATGATGGCCGGCGCCTACCGCTCGGCGGGCAATACGGGCCCCACCAGCGAGTGGAACGTGGCGGTCGACCCTGAGGCGATGCAGATCGTGCTTGGCGCGTTCGGTGAACCGACACTTCCCAGCCGCCCGCTGGCGCTTGGCCTGGACGTGACGGAGAAGGCCAAGCTGACGCCCCAGCACCTCGAGCATCTGGCGCGGCGGGCGGGCTGCCGCGGCGACGGATCACCGCTCTCCGGCGGTCGGACCAATGATGTGGTGCGCTTCCTGGCAGACGCCCTGCGCTTCTACATGGAGTTCCACTCGCGCTACGACGGCTTCTATGGCGCCTTCATCCACGACGCATTGGCCGTGGCCGCGGCGCTCGATCCATCGCTGGTCCGTTGGCAGCCGGTGGCCGTAGAGGTCGAGTTGGGGGGCAACCTGACGACCGGCGAGACGGTCACCGACTGGCGGAACACGTGGGGCCGGCTACCCAATCTGGACGTCTGCACCGATGCTGACGTGGCGACGTTCTTCACGCGCTTCCAGGATCGTGTCGGTCGGCTCGCCGCGGGCCGCTCGGCCGTGGCAAGCTGAGCGCATACTCGGGCGGACCAGACCGCCGGCTAGAGGAGGAGCGCAGCGATGCGAGTGGGCTACGGGACCGGGTCGCGTCCAGCGTTCACGACGTCGACGATCGCGTTGATGGCGGTGGCCATCGCCATCAACATCTCTGTCGGCTACCTCGTCCAGACGGTGCTGCGGTTGCCCATCTACATGGACTCCATCGGCACGGTGCTCGTCGCCGCCCTGGCCGGACCGTGGGCCGGACTCGCGACAGGAGCGCTGAGCAACCTGATCTGGGGTTTCACCATCGGGCCCATCACGATCGCTCCGTTCTTCGTCACTGCGGCCGTCATCGGCCTGATGGCTGGACTGTTCGGGGCGCGCCGCTGGTTCGCCTCGTCGGGCGGCACACGTACTGCCGTGCTGGCGGTCCTGGCAGGACTCATCACCGGCCTGGTGGCAGCCATCGTGTCGGCCCCCATCGCGTACTTCGTCTTCGGCGGAACCACGGGTAGCGGTACCGACGCCTTGGTCATCTTCTTCAGGGGTGTCACCGATAACATCCTGACGGCGACCTTCGCCCAGGGTGTCGTATCTGACCCGCTCGACAAGGCCATCACCTTCCTTGTCGCGTTCGCCATCCTGGTGGCGGTCCCATTGACGGTCAAGACCAGCTTCCCGCAGGGGGAGAAGACGATCTGACCCGCGCACCGATGTGAACGAGGCACTCGGCCTTTTCGTGCCGGGACCCGGCCCGCTCTACCGGATCCACCCCCTGCCGAAGCTTCTATTCACGTTCTGGGGGGTGATCGCGCCGTTCGTGTTGCCGGTCGAGGCGCTTCCGGTGATGGTGGTCGTGGTCGTGGTCGGCGCTCTGCTGGCCGGACTCGGCAGGGTCTACTTGCGACGGCTCCTCTTGATGACGCTGCCGAGCCTCACCTCGATCGTCCTCATCAACGGCTTCTTCTTCCCGGGCGCCCGCGACGTCCTCCTCTCGGTGGGACCGTTCGGTCTCACCGGTGAGGGTCTCGAGTTCGGGCTCCCCATCGCTGGACGTGTCCTGGTGGCCGTGGCCGTGACGCTGGCCTTCGTGACGACGACACGACCGGACGATCTGATGGCCGGTCTGGTGCGCCTAGGCGCCCCGACCGCGATCACATTCCTGGTCCTCAGCGCCATCCAGGCAGTGCCTCGCATGCAGGCCAAGGCCAGCCGCATCCTTGACGCGCAACAGGCGCGCGGACTGCGGACGCGCGGCGGGCCCCTCGACCGGATGCGTGGCCTCATCCCCCTTGTGGCCCCCCTCGTCATCGGCTCACTGGTCGACGCCCGAGATCGAGCCCTGGCTCTGGAGGCGCGAGGATTCGGGTGGTCCGGCCAACGGACGGTCTATCGCCTGGTGCCCTGGCGAGGATCGGATCGCTTGCTCGCGGCCGTTGCCATAGCCGCCCTCGCAGCGTTGCCGGTCGTCTTGATCCTCCGCGCGGCGCGGTTCATCTAGCGTCCTGTGGATCGCCTCGAGCTGCTCGACATCCACGTGCGGTACTACGGGGCTGACCGCGACGCTCTGGCGGCCCTTTCGACGACCGTCGAGGAGGGGCAGATGCTGGGCGTGGCCGGTGCCAACGGGGCCGGCAAGTCAACGCTCGCTTTGGTCGCCGCCGGGTTCATTCCGCGTGTCGTGCGCGCCGAGCTGGCAGGTGAGGTCCGGTGGGCAGGCGACTCCGTGCTGGGTCGAGCCGGCGATCGGTCGCGACACTCGGTCGGCATCGTCTTCTCCGATCCGGCCAACCAGATCTCCGGTGCTCGTGCGACCGTTCGCGAGGAGCTCGCCTTCGGACTCGAGAACATCGGCGTTCCCCGTGGCGAGATGGACGGGCGCATCGATGAAGCACTGGACGCCCTGGCCATCGGACATCTCGCTGACCGATCTCCATGGGAGCTGTCGGGCGGGGAGCAACAACGGGTGGCCATCGGCAGCGTTCTGGTGATGGACCCGAGGGCGATGGTGCTCGACGAACCCGTGGCGCAGCTCGATCCGGCGACAGCCGAGGCCGTCGCGTTGCTGCTGAAGCGCCTCGCCGATGCAGGTCAGGCGATCCTCGTCACAGAACACGACCCAGCCGTGCTGTCACAGGCGGACCGTTGTCTCGTGCTGAGCGATGGGCGAGCGATCGTCGAGGCGAGACCCAGCACGGCATTGTCGACGGCGGTGGTACGACCAGCCGGGTTGACCACCCCCTTGGGCATCGAGCTGGCGGAGGC
>JALZLU010000042.1 GCA_030858685.1 Chloroflexota bacterium
TCAGCCAGACGTGCTTCGCGTCGGCATGCTTCCGAGCGTTGCGCATCGCTTCCTGGGCGACGCGCAGCACGGCGATCCGATCCTGGCCATCCAGGACGCTCGTCGGCGCATCAAGGCCGACCTCTACATCCAGGCCCTGCTCCGTTACGAGCTGCTGGGCGTTCTCGCGAAGCGCCTCCTCCAGCCCTCCGTCTTCCAGCACCGGCGGCCGCAGCTGGTGGATGAAACCGCGCAGGCGATCGAGCTCGCGGTCCAGCATCGCGCGCAGCGCATCCACCTCGGTGGCGGCAGCGCCGGCATCGTCCCGCAGCGTCCGGTCGATGATCTCCACCTGAAAGGACGCGTTGGCTAGCGCCTGAGCCGGTCCATCGTGAAGCTCCTCGGCGATGCGCGTTCGCTCTTCCTCCTGCGCCTCCAGGACATCGCGCGCCATGAGTTCGATGGTCGCTCCCGACAGCCCATCCGTATCCGGGGGACCACCATCACGATGGTCATCACCGCTGCGGCGCAGGAACAACCAGCTCTGCTCGACGTCCCGAACGGCCAGCTCCAGACGTGCCAGGAGCCGTTGTCCGCCGGCATCCCGGGCGCCTTCCCTGCGAAGGCGCTCGGTCAGCGCGCGGAGCTGGTCGGCACTCTTTCGGAGCACGCCGTCCGCCTCTATGTGGAGCGCCTCCAGTTTCGCCTCGGGCGACTCTTCGGTGGTCGTCTTGTCCATGGTCGACCGAGTATAGGCGGCGCTCAAGGGCGTTCCGTCGTTCACGGCAGCACGCAATCGGTGCGCAGGCGGAGGAGGAGCGCCGGATCGTCCGGTCCCAGCAGCTGCTCCGGCGGCTCCGCCAGGCAGCCGATGCCCTCCGGAGTGAGCCAGGCAGCGGGGTAGCGCCCGCGTTCATCCAGGATCACCACGAGGCGCGTGCCGAAGTCCGCGCCGAGCTGGCCGACCGCGCGTGGGGGTTCATCCGGCAGAGCGATGACCGGGCGACGCAGCGCCTCGGCCAGCCACACGGCGCGATCGCTGATGAGCGTGGCCTGCATCTGTGGGGCGTTGCCCGCTCGTGGGGCAGCGGCCACTTCAGGGAGTCGTTCCAAGGCGGCTGTGACGGCCGCGATCCGCGTCCCGCGCGTCTCAGCCTGCGATGACACGGCCGACACCTGCACGAGGCCGAAGGGCACGACCAGTGAGAGGACCACGGCGGGGCCCAGCCAGAGGTTGGACCGCGACCAGCCCCTGTAGCTGCCGACCCGGCTCACGGCCGAGTCGAGGCCCAGCATGGTCACCACGATGAGCCCAGCCAGCAACGGGCCGGAGGCGTGAAGGAAGGTGCCCCACTGCGTGGCCACAGGGAAGACCAGGCTGGTCACCAGGAAGGTCATGAGGCCGCTCAGCAGCAACGCGTGAAGCGCCGTCGGCCCCCGCAGCGCCCCGGAGTGCCGGAGGGCCACCATCGCGGCCAGGCCCAGCAGACCGACCGGCATGGCCGGCAGAAGCAGCACGCTCACCAGGTTGTGCGCCACGGCCTCGAACTGGCTACTCAGGATGGCCAGCGGACCTTGAGCCAGGTAAGACGATGCGGTCGGTCGCTCGGCGTAGGCGAAGATCTGTTCGTTGGTCTGGAGATAGGCGTTCTCGATGGTCTGGCCGAAGAGCGCCCCGAAGGTGGCCAGGTTCCGAGCCAGCCAGGGGCCCACTACGAGCAGGCCACCGGCCACCACGGGCGCCACCAGCGGGACGCTGTTCCGCAGTCGCACGATGAAGGAGGCACCGGACGCAGCACCCCAGGCCAGCACCAGGTATGCCAGACCGAGGTACATGGCATCTTGCCGGGACAGGTAGGCCAGGCCCAGCAGTCCGCCCAACAGCAGGCCGGTCGTCACGCGTGGCTGCGCCACCATCCGGGCCATCAGCAGGCAGGCGGCCAGAGCGAAGATCAGCAGTGGCGTGGTCGACTCAGGGACCGCGGCCGCGAGGAGGAAGGGACCGAAGAGCGCAGCCGCCAGACCGCTGCCCAGAGAGATCATGGCCACGCGACCGGATAGCAGGCCGGCGCGCGACGCAGCCCCACGAGCGACAAGCCAGACCAGCGGGGCGACCAGCGCACCCAGCAGGACGGATGAGACCTGGGCGGCTGCGAACGATGTTCCAAGTAGGGCCATGGGCAGCGCCGCCAGGAAGCTGGCCATGGGCATCCAGATCTCGAAGGCCGGCTTGGGCAGGATGAGCGGGGGTGTCGCGTAGCTCCAGATGGCATCGCTGACCAGCCCCCGGCCCTCGACCAGATTCCTGCTCACTCCGACGTAGGAGGCACTGCCTTCGTTGACCGGGAAGGGAATCTCGCCGGCGGCCCAGATCCGCACCAGCGATGCCAGCCCGAAGAGGCCGAGTGGCACGAGCCAGGCGGCCAGACCAAAGCGCTCGATGGCTCGCGTGGGCCGCGCGATCGGCATCGCCAGCGTGGTCACGGGTCGCACCGCGGATCGGTCGGCTGGAGGCAGACCGCATAAAGCGCGGCGCGAGGAACGGGCTTTTCGCCAGCGACCCCGGCCTGCAGCGATGCGAGGCTGAAGACCGGGGAAGAGAGCCACGGCGGGCGGACCTCGCCCTTCATCACCGGGATCAGCGACTCCACGATGTGGGCACGCTCCAGCACCAGCCAGCGGATGCCGTAGGTGCGCAACGCCGCTTCGACGACGGGTAGTGGGTCGTCGGGTGTCACGATGCCGGCACGCCCCGCGTGATACCGGTAGGCACCAGCGTCCGGGCTCATCAGCCGCTCCCCGGCCGGCACGTTCGCGAGCGCCACGGACATCCCCTCACGCACTGACTGGTCCGCTGCCCAGGCACGCGTGGTCAGGAAGCTCGCCCCCAGCGCACCCAGCGCGAAGGTCCCTACCGCCACCGCCGCGAACCCGCGGCTGGCACGGTCAGGCTGCCAGCCGGTCCGGCGCGCGGCGACGGCACGCACGACACGATCGATGCCGACCATGCCCAGCAGGTATCCGTGTGGCAGCAGTGCCACGCAGGAGTGCAGGAACGCGCCGTGCGGCACGTGCACGGCGAAGAGGAGAGCGCTGAAGGCGAAGAGGGCCGTGCCGTAGACGAACCATGGCATGAAGGCCGCCTCGCGCCGACGCGACCAAGCGCCGATGACCACGAACGGCGCCATCGTGATCAGCAGCGGTCCGGTGGCGAAGATGCCCAGCGAGGCGACGAGACCAGCCAGCCGGCTGGACAGGAGTGCCGCCGGCCCCTGGGAAAGGAAGCTGTTCAGCGTCGTCTCGCCGCTCACGCTGTACAGCTCGCGATACTCCGTGATCCAGAGGATGCGGCCGCTGGCGCTCGATGGGGACAACGTCCCGAACTCCTGCCACTGACGCAGCCACCAGGGAGCGGTGACCAACAGGAACGCTCCTGCGCAGAGCAGCGCCGCTGGCCAGCCGATGCGCGAAAGGTAGGCGCCCGACAGGCCCGTCCGCGCCGAACGTATCCGACGGACCAGGTCCGCCAGGAAGGCCAGCGCGAAGGGCACGCCAAGGAGCACGCCGTCATTGCGTGAGAGTGTCGCCAGCCCGATCAGTAGGCCGCCCAGCACGAACCAGCGGCGCTCGCCGCGCAGGCCACGGGCGCAGACCCAAAGGCTCAGTGCGCCCAGCAGCATGAAGAGGCCTAAGTTGTCAGGCTGTGCCAGGAAAGGTGATGCCGCACCGGGTGTGGCCGCCAGCAGGCCGGCCGATACGCAGGTCAGCCGCGAGAGGCCTGCGTCGCGCCCGATGGCCCAGGTCAGTGGCGCGGCCAACGCCGCAGCCAGCCAGAAGGGCAGACC
>JALZLU010000053.1 GCA_030858685.1 Chloroflexota bacterium
GCGGCGCGATCCTCTCCGATGATGTGCATCACCGCGTTGATGAGCGCCAGGTGCGTGAAGGCCTGCGGGAAGTTGCCCAGATGGCGTCCGCTCCCAGGGTCGATCTGCTCCCCGTAGAGACCCAGCGGGCTGGCGTGTGCCAGGAGCTTCTCGCATAGTCGCCGCGCACCATCCAGCTGGCCGATCTCGACCAGCGCGGAGACGAGCCAGAAGGAGCAGATGGTAAAGGTGCCCTCTTCGCCGGACAGACCATCGTCCGTCTCCTCGACACGGTAGCGCAGCACGAGGCCGTCCCGGGTCAGCTCCTCCGCGATGGCCTGCACGGTGCGGCGCACGCGTTCGTCGTCGGGCGGCAGGAAGCGGACCAGCGGCACCAGGAGCAGCGAGGCGTCCAGGGCGTCGGTGTCGTAGTGCTGCGTGAAGACGCCGCGCTCGTCCACGCCGTTGGCACAGATGTCCGCGTGGATCTCATCTGCCGAGACCTGCCAGCGAGCGGCCAGCTCGGCGTCGCCGCGCAGGAGCGCCAGGCGCGAGCCTCGGTCGGCGGCCACCCAGCACATGACCTTGGACGAGGTGAAGTGCCTGGGTTCGCCGCGCACCTCCCAGATGCCGCGGTCGGGCTGTCGCCAGTGCTTCAACGCGGCTTCCACCTGTCGTACCAGGATGGGCCAGATGCGCTCGTCCAGGTGATCACGTGACCGCGTGTGGAGGTAGACCGAATCGAGCACGGCGCCCCAGACATCGTGTTGGCGCTGGTCGGAGGCCGCGTTGCCCACGCGCACCGGTCGGGCGCCTTCGTAGCCGGACAGGTGCTCGAGGATGCGCTCTTCCGGGACGGGTCGGCCGTCGACGGCGTACATCACGCGCAGCTCCTCGTCCGTCTCGGCGGCATCAGCGATGAAATAGAGGTAGTCGTTGGCTTCCCAGTCGTAGCCCAGCGTGTAGAGCCCCCACAAAGCGAAGGTCGAGTCGCGGATCCAGGAAAAGCGATAGTCCCAGTTGCGCTCACCGCCGGGCGTCTCCGGCAGTGACGTGGTGGCTGCCGCCACGACCGCACCGGAAGGAGCGTACGTCAAGCCCTTTAGGGTCAGGGCCGACCGCTCCAGATAGGAACGCCAGGGATGGTCCGGTATCTGCCCGCGGGCCAGCCAGTGCTGCCAGTGGTGTGCCGTCCAGACTTGCTGCTGATACGCCTGCTCATAGCTGCGGGGCGGCGTGCCGTCGCCCCAGGAGAGGGCGCAGAAGCGCGTCTCGCCTTCCTTGATGAGGGTCCGCCCCAGTGCACGCTGTCCCTCGAAGCCCATGTTGATGTCACTCGTCAGGGTGAGCTTGATGGCGTCCATGCCGGGCGCCCGGCAGAGACCCTGAAGATAGCCCTCCTCGGTGTGCTCCCACTCGCCCAACAGCTGGCCATGATCGAAGACCGGCTCGCAGTCGAGCACCAGCTGCATCTCACCGTTGACGCAGCGAATGGTGCGCAGCAGGACACGCGCGGCGTCGTAGTCCGTTGGCGCGCGCTTGTGTCGAGGATCACGCTCGCGCTCGTGGTTCCACGGTCCCATCAGGAGCACGTCGCGCACGATGACCCAGCCGGTCCTGCTTCCCCAACTCGTCTCGAGCACCATGGTGCCCGGCAGGTAACGACGCGCCGCCGGGACCAGGATATCGGCCGGCCCGAAACGGAAGCCTCCGGCGTCCCGATCGAGCAGCGCTCCGAAGACGCTGGGCGAATCGAGGCGAGGCAGACAGAGCCATTCGACATTTCCGCTGGGCGCTACGAGCGCCGTCGTTTCGCAGTCGGACAAAAAGGCGTATTCCGCGATGGGCGGAAAGGCGGAGGCGCCGACGTATCCCGTCATGGAGCTGGTGTCTTCCGGCTGGACATGCCGCTCGTCCACCGATCCCTCCTGTCCTGCGAAGCGGCACAAGTCTGGCACCCCACGGATGCTCTCGTCGGAACAGCCTGACTCCCGGCCGGGGTAAAGCCCCAGACCGGGAGTCACGCACCACGGTTCGCCGCGTCCGGCTCGGACGCTGGTCGGGATCGAAGCCGGTCAGGGCTCGATGGAGATGAAGATGGAGGCGCTGCCATCGACCACGCGATCGAGTCGTTCCCGAGTAGAGGCGATGGGCTCGGCCTCGCCCTCGAAGCCGAACAGCACCAGCTCAGCACTGAGGTCGTGGTTCTTGGGTGCGCTCTTCAGGGACTGCAGCAGAGCGTCGAAGCCGTCGCCGCCTCCGCCCCCTGCGCTACAGGCCTGGTGGTCGAAGAGGCATCCACCATCAAGGCCGAAGAAGTCCGAGCCGCTGCCTCCCGCCACTTGCAGGAACCCCTCGCCGATGGCCGAGTCCGGAACGGTCAGGGGAAGATCCACGCGGAGCCGCTCGCCACGGTACTGCCGCAGGATCGCCCGGACCACGAGCTCGTCACCCGGGCGGGCACGCAGGGACTCACGGGGCCGGAAGGCGCCGCCGTTCTTGGAGACCTTCACGGCGCTGATGCCGTAGGCCTGATAGTCCTCCGTGAGGGTTGCTTCCAGGTCCACATCGGTGAAGGTGATCTTCTCGAAGGGGTTGGCCTCGATGGTGGCCAGCTGCTCGAACAGCTCGAAGATGGATTCGAAAGTGATGTCGCCCTGTGAGGCGTACCGGTTGGCGCGCCGCAGGATGAAGGGATCGCCGTCGGCACGCTCGCCGCGGACGACCCACTTGAGGCGGGAACTGCCGCCGCCGATCCGGTCGCCCACGGCGTCGAGATTGCCCAGCAGGTGGAAGGCCGCGATGTCCGGCACGAAGCGCGAGTCGGCGACATCCGTACGCCCATGGCGCTGCGA
Organism: Chloroflexota bacterium; assembly: GCA_030858685.1. GTDB lineage: Bacteria > Chloroflexota > Limnocylindria > Limnocylindrales > CSP1-4 > Palsa-1032. The sequence goes on from JALZLU010000053.1 coordinate 2,835, forward strand.
GCCGTGGTCGAGGGAGCGCACGTCGGAGGTCACGGGAATGGTGGTCGGAGCCACCCCGAGCTCGGCGCGGATGCCGGCCAGCCGGTCTTGGTCGAGCGTTCCGAACAGCTCTCCTACGGCGGCAAGCTTGTAGGGACCGAAGGTCGGATCATCGACGACGGCCAGGGCGTTGGCGTCGTTGGCTCCCAGCGATGTGCGGCCGCTGAAGAGCAGCGGGTGGCCAAAGGCCAGGGCCTGCCCATCACAGACGTAGGTGGTGGTGCCGATGCCCGCCGCAGTGAGATCGCCGTAGGAGATGACGCCCGCGAAGTTGCCGCCTGGAACGGGTGTACCCAGTGAGACGCCGCCGGATGGACTCGCCGCCGACGATCCAGACATCACCATGACCGAAGTACCCGCGCGATCGAAGCCGTCCTGAAGGCGTTGGCGAGCTCGTGACGAGAGGCCTGACACGGCCATGGGCAGGGGCAGTCGACTCAAGGAGCCAGCCTCCGCCTGCGGCACGCCAGCCCGCTCGGCGAGCTCCGCGCGCAGTTCGCGGGGAACGGCGACCGTGCCGGCCTCACGCTCGGCCAGTGCTGCGCCGGCGGCTGTTCCATAGTCGAGCACCCTGAGCATGTCCTGCGCCGGGGTCAAGCCACCGATGCCGGACGGCCCGAAACTGAAGCCGTAAGCCACGGCCCCGATGAGCCGACCGTTGACGTACACCGGCGAGCCGGACATGCCCGCCCAGATGCCACCTGCTCGGCTGATGAAGGTGCTGTCCGGGACGTCGCTGACTTCCACGATGATCAGGTCTCGCCCGGGCGCGATGACGTCCGGCAGGATGCCCAGCACCTCGACCTTGAAGCGCTCGGGCGTGTCGCCCTGGACGACGGTCCAGCCCCGACCGACCATGCCCGTCTCTACCTCGTCGATGGGCATGATGTCAGCGCATGGTGAGGGCGCAGCGAGTGCCGTGGCAGCGCTGCCACCGTGTGTGCCGGAAGCGCTGATGGCTGCCGTGGCCGGCGCAGCCAGTGCCATGGTCAAGAGCATGGTCGTGCTGAGGAGCACCGCGGCCCGGGCTCGACGTTGACGGATCGCGTGCATCGACGCTTCCTCCTCCCTCGGCTCCCAGCGTGACGAGGCCGGGCTTAGCCTTCGGGTGTCGCGATGCTACGTCGCGTCGCGGCGCTAGGCAATATGGCATTACAACGCCATGACGTTTTGGGGGCTGGACGTTGCATGCACGTTGACCGATACTGGTGCACAGACGCCCCAGCGTTGCCGCCGAAAGGTACACACCGAACAGCCGCTCCTGCAGGAGCATCCGCGGGCCCCAGCCCGCGAGCCTCACCTCGTGGATCGCCCCAGCGTTCCAACGGTTCCTGCGGCAGCGGTCACACGACCGTGCCGGGATCGCTCACACGATCTCGGTTCGGGGAGAGGGTTCAAGCCCGATGCATCAGCTCCT
>JALZLU010000087.1 GCA_030858685.1 Chloroflexota bacterium
TTCGTGCAGGAGTCGATCGCGGAGCCGTTCATCGAGCGCCTCAAGGACCGTCTCTCCACGCTGCGCGTGGGCGACCCCATGGACAAGAACACGGACGTGGGTGCCATCAACAACGCCGCCCAACTGGCCCGCATCGACGAGATGATCGAGGCTGGCGTCGCGGAGGGCGCGGACATCTACCAGCCCGCTTGCGACCTGCCCGCGCGCGGCTTCTTCGCCCGCCCCACGCTCTTCACCAACGTGGCGCAGTCGAGCCGCATCGCCCAGGAGGAGATCTTCGGGCCGGTGCTCTCCGTGCTGACCTTCCGCACGCCGGAAGAGGCAGTGGAGAAGGCCAACAACACGGCCTACGGCCTGTCGGCCGGCGTCTGGACCGAGAAGGGCTCGCGCATCCTGTCCATGGTCAAGAAGCTGCGTGCGGGTGTGGTCTGGGCCAACACGTTCAACCGATTCGACCCGACCAGCCCCTTCGGCGGTTACAAGGAGTCGGGTTACGGGCGCGAAGGCGGCCAACACGGCCTGCTGGCCTACCTCGACCTGGACGGCGAGCACCACTGATGGCGAACACGAAGGGCGCCCGCGCGGGGGCGGCGCGCTCGAGATCGGTCCCCAAGCCGGCCACCTCCCGCGGCATCGTCGAGCCACCCGAGAGCGCGGGCCGGATCCCGGTGCGCAAGACCTACAAGCTCTACATCGGCGGCCAGTTCCCGCGTTCGGAGTCTGGCCGTTCGTACGAGGTCCGAGCGTCGGACGGCACGTCACTGGCCAACGCCGTGCGTGGCTCGCGCAAGGATCTGCGTGACGCTATCCGCACCGCACGCGGAGCGTTCTCAGGGTGGGAGGGGAAGACCGCCATGAACCGCGGCCAGGTGCTCTACCGCGTGGCGGAGCTGATGGAAGGCCGCCGCGACCAGTTCGAGGCCGAGGTCGCCTCTGCCGAGGGGCTCAGCGACGCCGCTGCGCGTGAGCAGGTCGACCGGTCCATCGATCGCTGGGTGTGGTACGCCGGCTGGGCGGACAAGATCGCCCAGGTCCTGGGCACGGTCAACCCCGTCGGGGCCAGCTACTTCGACTTCACCTTCCCGGAAGCGACCGGCGTGGTGGGCATCGTGGCGCCGGAGAGCTCGTCGATGCTGGGGCTCGTCTCGCGGCTGGCGCCGGCCGTGGTGGGTGGCAACGTAGTCGTGCTCATCGCGTCCGAGTCGCGCCCCCTGCCGGCCGTGACCCTCAGCGAGGTGCTCGCCACGAGCGACGTACCGGGTGGGGTCATCAACATCATCACCGGGCTTCGCCGCGAGCTGGTGCCCATCCTGGCCGGGCACATGGACGTGAACGCCATCGATGCCTGGGGGGTGCCGCCCGAGATGCGTATCGCCGTGCTGGAGGCGGCCGTGGAGAACATCAAGCGCGTCGCCCGCGGGCCGCGCAGCGATGCCGAGCGCTTCGACTGGCTGGATGACTACCGAGCTCAGCGACCGGAGTGGATCTCCGCCTTCCTGGAGATGAAGACCGTCTGGCATCCCATCGGGGTCTGACGTCAGAGTCTCAGACTTGCTGCTGCGACCGCCGCACCCGCTCCTGAAGATCAATCGCCCGCAGCGCTGACTCGCCGGTCTCGTCGTGGCGGAAGAAGACATAGGCGTCGCGCCCGTCAGCCAGGAATGGTGCGAGGCGAGCCGCCCAGGCATCCAGGTCCTCGCTGGAGTACGTCTCGCGGCGAAGACGTGCGTACAGGAACGGACCGGTCAGGCGAAGATCAGGCTGGAATGCGTCGCCCTCCACGTCCGTTGCGCACAGGACGGCGTCGTGGTCGCGGAGCAGGGCATGGACCGTGTCGTCCTGCCAGGAAGGATGCTGGAACTCCATGGTCAGCGGGACGTCTCGCGGCCAGGAGCCCAGCAGGGCGGTGAGTGCCGCATCGTCGCGCCGGGTGGCCTCCGGGACGCGGTAGAGCACGCACCCAAGCCGCTTCCCGAAGCCGCGGTACGGAGCCGTGAGCCAGGGAACGGTGCCGCCAGGATCACCTCGCATGGCTCGGAAGCTGCCGCCCTTCTGCGCCTTGACGGAGAACCGGAAGTCAGGTGGAGTGGCGGCTAGCCAGGCCTCGATCTTGGCAGCCGTGGGGTGCTGGTAGAAGGTGTTGTTTAGCTCGACGGAGGTGAGTCGTTCGGCGTAGGACCGCAGCAGCGCGTCGCCACGGGTCCCGGGAGCGTAGAAGACTGGGGCCCAGCTCGAATAGGAAAATCCGCTCGTGCCCGCGTAGAGGCGACCGCGCGATCGGTCGTCGCTCGGGACCGGAGCGTCTAGCGTCCCCATCCCTCCGGCGGTTCGCGCCGCTCAGCGATGGTGTTCCAGGTGTCCCACTGGTCGACCACCAGGCCGTCGGTGTCGAAGGTCAGGATGGAGATCCCGGCGAGCGTCACGCCCTGACCCGACTCGATCAGCGAGGCCCACCACTGCACAGCCGCCCGGCTGCCACTCACGACGGGCTCTCCGAACCATGCGCGGACGTCATCCTCGTCCGCGAATGCGCCGCTGACGTAGGCGCGGGCGCCATCCTGCCCGCGATTTGGGATGCGATAGGGCTCCGATGAGTAGACGGCATCGTCTGCGTAGAGCGCCACGATGGACTCCGTGTCCCGCGACTCCCAGCCACGCTGCCAGACGTCTGCCCAGCGCTGGGCCGCGTCCCTCGCGTCCATCGCTCGAGCCGCCTACTGCCAGCGGAAGAAGCGGGCGGAGATGATGAAGGACCCGACCAGCCAGCCGCCCAGGACCAGCGCATCGATGGGCAGCGGCGCATACGGTGCGCCACCCACCATCACCTGGCGCAGCGCGTCGCCCAGATAGGTCAGGGGCAGCACCGCAGCGACCGGCTGCAGAAACTCGGGCATGAAGTCGATGGGAAAGAAGATGCCCGAAAGGAACATGAGCGGGAACTGCACCACGCTGGTCAGCGAGTTGGCCGACTCCTCCGTCTTGGCGAACGATGCGATGACGTAGCCGATGGAGATGAACGTCACAGCACCGAGCACGATGAACCCCACCACGAGCGCGATGCTGCCCACGATGGTCACGCCGAACAGCGCGGCCCCGATGCTGATGATCAGAACGCTCTGCACAAGCGCGATCAGCAGGCGCATCAGGATGTTCGACCCGACCAGCGTCCAGCGCCGCAGGGGCGTGGCACTCAAGCGCTTGAGGATCAACTTCTCCCGCTGCTCCACGAGCGGTATCGCCGCGAACACGCCCAGCTGCATCAGCGCCATGGCCAGGATGCTGGGCACGAAGTAGGCGGCCGGCGAGATGTCGTCGGTCTGGAGGGCTTGGGTCTCCAGACCAAGCACCGGCGGCCGCCCGCTCACGGCTTGATTGGCGACGGAAACGACCTGGCCCACGATCTGCTGGATGGTCGTGCTCTGCGTCTGTTGGCTGGGGTCGGTGAAGACGAGGAGGGATACCGGCGCGGATGGTGGCGCCCCGCCCGAAGCGGAGTCCAGCGCCTGGCCCACTCCGGTCGGCACCACCACGATGGCATCCAGCTCGCCTTCGCGCATCTGTTCCAGAAGCGCCTCGCGTGATCCGTCGGTGAGTTCCACGATGCGCGTCCCCGCGAAGCCCGAGCGAAGCTGCCCGGCGCCCGGGGAGCCATCCTCATCGGCCCAGCCGACCTGGAATGACGTCGCGCCGTTACCCGAGAAGATGGAACCGAACAGGATCACGAACAGGATCGGAAACGCGAGGGTCCAGAAGATGGCTGCACGGTCGCGCACGAAGGAGCGGATGTTCGCGATGGTCAGGGTGCGCAGGGCAGTCATGTGATCAGTCCCGCAGCGCCCGGCCGGTCAGGTCGAGGAAGACGTCCTCCAGCGTGGCC
>JALZLU010000091.1 GCA_030858685.1 Chloroflexota bacterium
GCGCTCCTCGATCTCGTCGAGCAGGGCGAGCGGCTCGATGCCGGGGCGGTCGCACTTGTTGATGAAGGTCACGATGGGCAGGCCGCGACGTCGACACACCTCGAAGAGCTTGAGCGTCTGGCGCTCCAGCCCGCGCGTGCCGTCGACCACCATGAGGGCCGCGTCCACGGCCCACAGCGTTCGGTACGTGTCCTCGCTGAAGTCCGCGTGACCGGGCGCGTCGACCAGGTTGAAGAGCCAGCCGGCGGACTCCAGGCGGAGCACCGTGGAGCTGATGGAGATGCCGCGCCGGCGCTCGATCTCCATCCAGTCCGAGACGGTGGAGCGCGCCCGCCGCCGCGCCGTCACGGAACCCGCCTCGCGCACGGCACCGGCATGCAGCAGGATCTTCTCGGTGAGCGTCGTCTTGCCCGCGTCGGGGTGGCTGATGATGGCGAACGTGCGCCGGCGGGCAGCCTCGGCCGCACTGCGCGAAGCGGCGTCCGGGGCGGTCTCGAGCGGCGGGGTCGCGATCGGTACTGTCACGTATAGGTCCCTGAAGGTCGGAGTCGCGCTGGATGCTGTTCGGCCTGGTCAGCCGGCATAGCGCGAGCCTCGGGCCGTGATGGTACTGCGCACGGTATGAGATGGGTCCGCGGCATCATGCTACCATTCAGTAGCACACCAACCGAGCGGCAGCTTTGGTCCCTTCGCGGGAACCTGACGGTCAGCCTTCCCCGACTACCAGGGCGAAGGCGAGGCCGTCGTAGCCCTTGCTGCCGACGGTCTGGACCACGGTTGCGTCAAGGCGCGGCTCCGCGGCGACCAGCTCGATGAAGCGCCGGACCGCGTGCACTCGCGGGTCACTGCTGGCGGGATCGATCAGCGCGCCGCCGCGTACCACGTTGTCCGCCACGATGAGGCTGCCGGGGCGGGTGAGCTTCAAGGCCCACCCGAGGTAGGCGGGGTAGCCCTCCTTGTCGGCATCGATGAAGACGAAGTCGAACGGCTCCACGCCCTGTTCGGCCAGCCGAGCCAGCGACTCGGACGCCGGCCCCACGCGCACCTCCACGCGCTCGGCGAGCCCCGCCCGGGCGATGTTGGCGCGTGCCACCTTGGCATGCCTCGACTCCAGCTCGAGCGTCACCAGCCGGCCGTCGAGAGGCACCGCCCGAGCGAGCCAGATGGTGCTGTAGCCGCCCAGCGTGCCGATCTCCAAGATGGTGCGCGCCCCTTGGAGCCGTGCCAGGAGGTGGAGCAGCTTGCCCTGGTTAGCGGCCACCTGGATGCTCGGCAGCCCTGCGGCCTCGCTGTCCGCGAGTGTCGCGTCGAGGGCCTGGTCGGGCGCCACGAGCGACTCGCTGATGTAAGCGTCTACAGCGCTCCAGCGCTCCTGTGTCATGGGGTCCCTCCGTTCAGATGAAGAGCGGCCCGAAGATGAGCGAGACCACCGCCATGAGCTTGATCAAGATGTTGATGGAGGGTCCGGACGTGTCCTTGAAGGGGTCGCCCACCGTGTCGCCGACCACGGTCGCGGCGTGGGCATCGGTACCCTTCCCGCCGTGGTTGCCCAGCTCCACCCACTTCTTGGCGTTGTCCCAGGCACCGCCGGCGTTGGCCATGAAGAGCGCCAGCAGGAAGCCCGCAGCGATGGACCCCACCAGCAGACCGCCTAGAGCCTCGGCCCCCAGGAGCGCCCCGACGGCGACCGGCGAGATGACCGCGATGGCGCCCGGCAGCAACATCGCGCGCAGCGCACCACGTGTGCTGATGTCCACGGCACGTGCGGCGTCCGGCTCCACGCCCGGGAGGCCCTCCCTTAGGCCGGGGATCTCCCGGAACTGACGGCGCACCTCCTCGATCATGCGGCGGGCGGCCTGGCCCACGGCCATCATGGTCAATCCGGAGAACAGGAACGGCAGCATCGCGCCGAGGATGAGCCCCACCAGCACACGAGCGTCGGTCAGCTGCATGCCCTGGACGCCGGTCACCTCGGAGTAGGCAGCCATCAGCGCCAACGCCGTCAACACCGCGGATCCGATGGCGAAGCCCTTGCCGGTGGCGGCCGTGGTGTTGCCCAGCGCGTCGAGCGCATCGGTCCGCTCACGCACCTCGGGCGGCAGCCCGGCCTGCTCCGCCAGGCCGCCGGCGTTGTCGGCCACCGGCCCGTAGGCGTCCGTGGCCAGGGTGATGCCCAGGGTGGCCAGCATGCCCACTGCGGCCAGTGCGACGCCGTAGAGGCCGGCCAGCTCATTCGCAACGAAGATGCCCACCACCACGGCGATGGTCGGGATGACCACGCTGATGAGACCCACGGCCACACCGGCGATGATCACGGAGGCCGCCCCTGTGCCTGACTGTGAGGCGATCCAACGCGTGGGCCGGTACTCGTAGGAAGTGAAGTACTCCGTGGCGGTGCCGATGACCTGGCCGACCACCAGACCGACCGCGACCACCCAGAACAGCTCGAAGGGCAGGCCCAGGGCCAGGACGATGCCGGCCGTGGCCAACAGCACCAGGGCCCCGGCACCGAAGATCCCCGCGCGCAGTGCCCAGAGCAGCCTCGACATGGATGCTTCGGGCCCGGTCCGCACCAGGAACGTACCCACGATGGAGCACAGGATGCCCGCCCCGGAGATTGCCAGAGGCAGGACCACCAGCGGGCTCTGGATGCCCGCGTCGGCCACGCCCAGAGCGGCGGCACCGACCGCCACCAGGGCGAGGGAGGCGATCATCGCTCCGACGTACGACTCGAAGAGGTCGGCGCCCATGCCTGCCACGTCACCAACGTTGTCGCCCACGTTGTCGGCGATGGTGGCGGGATTGCGCGGGTCATCCTCGGGGATGCCCGCCTCGACCTTGCCCACCAGGTCAGCGCCGACGTCGGCAGCCTTGGTGTAGATGCCGCCGCCCACGCGCGCGAAGAGCGCCACCGTGGAAGCGCCGAAGCCGAAGCCGGCGACCACGGTGGCGTCGTTGAAGATCAGCCACAGCGCCGTGACACCCAGCAGGCCCACGCCCACCACGGTGAGGCCCATGACCGTGCCCGTCGAGAAGGCCACGCGCAGGGCCGGGTCCAGGCCCCTCACCGCGGCCGTCACGGTGCGCATATTGCCCCGCACGGCGATGCTCATGCCGATGAACCCGGCCAGCCCGGAGCCGATGGCTCCGAGCACGTATGTGAGTGCCGTCCAGGGTCCCGGGCCGAGTATCTCCCGCGTGCCCGCCGACAGTTCCTCGATGCGCGCGTTGCCCAGCGCGTTCATATCGACCAGGATCGCCAGTAGCACGGCCACCACCGCGACGAAGACAGCCAGGATGGTGTACTCCCGGCGGAGGAAGGCCATGGCACCCTGCTGGATGAGGCGTCCGACCATCCGGACCCGCTCCACCCCCTCGCTCTGGGCCAGCACCGAGCGCGCCAGGAGGAGCGCGGCGAGGAGTCCGATGACGCCGGAGCCGAGGGCCAGGGCGAAGAAGGGTGCGTTCGTCACCGGCGCGTGGAGAGGCTGTGGGTGGGCATGGGGCGACCTCGGGATCCGGGTCAGGGACGGTCACCGATGGGCTCAGGCGCCGCGGACACTGCCTGCTGAGATTAACGGGTCCATGCTTCAGCCGGGCGGAGCGAGGCAGTGGGGCCAAGCGCATAGCGGCGTGGTGGGCGACACTTCCGGACATGGATGTCCTGGTCCTGGGAGGCGGCCCGGCGGGCGTCACCGCTGCGTTGCGGGCCGCCGAACTGGGTGCCGAGGTGACGCTCCTGGAGCGGACCCTGCTGGGTGGCACCTGCACGGACGACGGCTGCGCTCCGACGCGCGTCCTGGCACGTGCCGCCCGCCTCGTGCGCGACGCTGCGCAGGCCCCGGCCTACGGCATCGAGTTGCCGCCGGCCGACGTGGACTTCGCGGCGCTCTTGAGCGAGACGCAGCGCATCGTCTACCGACTGCACGAAAAGAAGCAGCTGCGGCATCACCTGGAACGTGTCGGCGTAACCGTCCACGAGGGGGTCGGTGGAGCCAGGTTCGTGGGACGGGGCTCCGTGGGTCTGCCGGACGGGCGGCGCTTGGAGGCGGACCGGATCATCGTCTGCGTGGGCGGCCACGCCCGGCGGCTGCCCATCCCGGGCGGTGAGCTGGCCCTGACGCACAGCGACATCTGGGGCCTCGATCGCTTGCCGGGCTCCATGTCCATCGTGGGCGGCGCGGCCACGGGCGTGCAGCTGGCCACCATCTTCGAGTCCTTCGGCACACAGGTGCGCCTGCTGGAGATGGCTCCGCGCCTGCTGCCCGCCGAGGACGAGCTCATCTCCACGACCCTGGCTGCCTCCCTCCAGCAACGAGGCGTGGAGGTCATCACCGGCATCGACGGCGTGGAGCGCTTGGAACGCTGGCGCGGCGGGGTCCGTCTCGTCTATCGGGACGCGGCTGGCACCGAGCGGCTCTGCGAGGACCAGCTGGCGGTCTTCGCCGTGGGCTGGCCGGCCAACGTCGAGGAGCTGGAACCGTCCGCGGGCGGTGTGAGGACGGAGCGGGGCCGCATCGTGGTCGATGACACCCTGCGCACGACGGCCGCGAATGTGTTCGCAGCGGGCGATGCCACCGGGCGCATGATGCTGGTGCAGAGTGCCATCATCGAGGGCCGGGTGGCGGCGACCAACGCGGTCACGGACGGGCACCAGATGGCCGCCCATGGGATCGTGCCGCACGGCGGTTTCACCGATCCGGAGTACGGCAGCGTGGGACTCACGGAGGATGCAGCGGCGGCCCGACACGGGCCGATCGTCGCGGCCACGGTGCCCTATACCGACATCGACCGGGCGGTCGTGGACGGACGCACGGAGGGCGCCTGCAAGCTCGTCTTCTCAGCCGATGGGCGACGATTGCTGGGCGCGCACGTGGTCGGCGAACAGGCCGTCGAGGTGGTCCAGCTGGCCGCGGCGGCCATGGCTGCGGACATGACGGCCGACGCCCTGGGAAGCGTGGAGCTGGCCTATCCCACGTACACCTCGATCATCGGCCTGACGGCACGCCAAGTGATGCGCCAGGTAAGGGCCCGGGAAGAAGGCCGGCTGGCGCGATCGGACGGGTCCTCGCCGGAGTGGGAGTCGAGGTCCCCCAGCTAGGTCCTGCGGCTAGGTCTCGGCGCTCTCCGCGGCCGGCGCGGCCTCGGGCGGCATGGGTTCGCTGATCGGCTCCAGGTCTACTGTGCGGACCCTTCGGGAGCGTCCCGCGTCCGTGCGCACCAGCGCCGCGGGGATGACGCCTCCGACCACCGACTCGACCACCGCATTCTCGCCCGAGTAGAGACCCGGCCCGACGATGCGCACACGGTCGCCGGTCTTGATGTCACCCCGGCCGGCACGTGCCTGCATGTTGATGGTGGCCACGGTAGGGCGGACCATGGGTGGCCCGCCCACCACGCCGGGAGCGGGTGCTCGCTTGGTGGCCGTGCGGGCGGGCGGATAGTTGACCTTCCGCTTACGCATCAGCCACCCCTCCGCGGACGGGCAGGCTCCTTCGGCGGACGGGGTTCGTGACCCGGTCGCGGCGGTCGCGGAGCGGTGCCCGGCGCCATGTCGGGCTGCTTGGGTGCGGGTCCGCGCTCACGCGCCGCCTCGACCGATCGGGCGAAGGCTGCGGCGGTGGCCGAAGGCGTACTAGCCCGCCAGGCGGCTTCGATCTGCGTGACCCGCTCGTTCTCCTGTGCGCGCCGTTCGCGCTCTCGCTTCGAGTGCTTGGTCATTCGTACCTCGTTCGTCGTCACTCGGGACAGTCTCCGAGCATGCCCAGTGTACGCCTCGGTCGTGGTTCGCCGGCCAGCGCCCTGGGGCGGAGCACGTCGGAGGAGCCCTGGACGTGCCACCATCACGAAGGAAGGATCGCGGTCAGCGGCAAGAGGAGACGACGCATGGGCCTGGGTGGGATCATGGACAGCGGGGGCGAATGGGCGCTGGAGATCGAGGGCGGAGCGGATCGCGCCGTGCCCGGTGGCTCGCTGCGGGGCACCGCCCACTTCACTGCCTCCCGGCGCATCGAAGCGCGAAGCGTGACAGCCTCACTGGTGGCGCGTGAGGCGTACGCCTACGAGGTGACCGAAAGGGATGCGCGTGGTGATTCGCGCATCGACCGCGACTGGGAGTCGAGCGATGCGTGGCGCCAGGACCTGCCACTCCAGGGGCCCATGGTCATGGAGGATGGCAGCCGCCATTCCTTCCCACTCGCGTTCGACCTGCCAGCAGATGCTCTGCCCAGCTTCGAGAGCGGCATCCTGCGCCTCACCTGGCGCCTCTCCGTGGCCATCGACGCCAGCGGCCGTGATCCGTCCGTGGAGCGCGACATCCACGTGCCACTCACGGAGCAAGCGCCCCAGGCGGGTGACGCAACGGCCCTCATGGAGAGGTTCGCTGGATCCGCTGATGGCACGCCGTTCGCGATCCTCCTCGATCCCCGGCCGCTGGTCCCGGGCGGCGCGTTCCGCGGAGCCATCGAGACGAGCGAACAGCTGGATCCGGCCCGGACACGCCTGGAGATCAAGCTGCTCATCTCGACCGACTACAGCAGTGGCGGCTTCGACGTGGGCATCGACCTGCCCGGTGGCGTGCGCATGGAGTCCCGCGCGCGCCGTGCCGTCAGCGAGCAGCGCGCCATCTGGAAGGGCCAGCTGACCGGGAGCGAGGCCGCCGATGGCGTACGCCGCTATCCCTTCGCTGGCCAGCTGCCCGATGATCCCGTCGCCACGCTGGTCCTGCCACACGGGTCGTCGCGCGCCATCGTCGACGTCATCGTGGACCGGCGCATGCGACCGGATCGGCATCTCAGCCGCCCGGTCGCCATCGGCCGAAGCTGATTCAGTCCAGGGGCAGTAGCCGGAGGATCCGCTCCTGCTCGCCACCATCCGGGATGCCCACCGCCTTGAGGCGCAGCGTGCCGGCGGTGCCATCCGAACTGAGTCGGACCGTGACGCGATACCGGTTCAGCTTGACCCAGGTCGTGTCGACGGTGTAGGCGGTCAGTCCGGGCTGCCTGATGCGCAGCGTCGGGGCAGCAGCCAGCGGCGCTGTGCTGATGACCCGGAACTTGACGGTCTGGCCACGTGCCGGGGTCTCGTCGCTGGCGGCGATGCGCAGCCCAGAGGTGGAGTCACCCTCCGCCGTGGCTGCATCGACGCCGCGCCACTCATCCGTGGTCAGGCCCAGGTCGCCCGTGATGGCCCGCGAGTACCCCTCAGTCGAGTGAGGATCGAGGTGCTGCCGAGCCCCGTTGGTGCGGTCCGAATCGACGTAGAAGTCATCGATCCCGATCCAGCCGCTCATCCGCCAGCCAGGCTGCGCACTGCGCGTCTTGAAGACATCGTCCATGGACCGGCCGGGCCGCATCAGCTGCGCCGCGAAGTCGATCCACTGCTTGGTGCGATAAGCCATGACCACGCCGGCTCCCACGTCGCGGTGCAGGAA
>JALZLU010000112.1 GCA_030858685.1 Chloroflexota bacterium
GGACTCGCCCGGTCGTTGCAGCACAAGGAGGTCGCGTGAAAAAGGTGGTCCTGGCGTACTCGGGTGGACTCGACACCTCGGTAGCCGTGGCCTGGCTGCGAGAACAGCACGGCGCGGAAGTGGTGACCCTCACCGTGGACGTGGGCGGGGGCTCGCTGCGGGAGCACACCGCGCAGCGCGCCATTACCGCGGGAGCCGCCAGCGCCTACGTCGTCGACGCGCGCGAGACATTCGTGCGCGACTTCTGCTGGCCCAGCCTGCAGGCCGATGCGCGATATCAGGGTGCCTATCCGCTGGCTACGGCGCTTGCCCGCCCGCTCATCGCGCAGCTCCTGGTCGAGGCAGCACAGCGCGAGGGCGCCGACGCGGTGGCTCACGGCTGCACGGGCAAAGGCAACGACCAGGTCCGCTTCGATGTCGCCGTCCACGCCCTCGATCCCTCGCTTGAGGTCGTCGCGCCGCTGCGGGTCGGGATGGGCATGACGCGGGCGGAGGAGATGACCTACGCAGCCGAGCGCGGGATACCGGTCCCCGCCAGCGTCGAGTCGCCCTACTCCGTCGACGTCAATCTGTGGGGCCGGTCGATCGAGACGGGGATCCTGGAGGATCCCTGGGAAGCGCCGCCCGACGACGTCTATCGGTGGACGGTCGCACCGAGCGAGGCGGCAGCCACACGCGACATCGTCATCGCCTTTGCCGGGGGCGTGCCGGTCGCGATCGACGGGGCGGAGCTCTCGGCAGTGGCCCTGGTGGAAGAGCTCAACCGCCTCGGCGGGGAGCACGGGGTGGGCCGTATCGATCATGTCGAGGATCGCCTGGTGGGCATCAAGAGCCGAGAGATCTATGAAGCGCCGGCCGCGGTCATCCTCCAGACCGCGCATGCTGCGCTGGAGGGCTTGACGCTCTCCAAGGAACAGTTGCGCTTCCATCGCCTGGTTTCTGATGAGATCGCCCAGGGCACCTACGACGGCCTGTGGTTCAGCGCGCTGCAGCGCGATCTGCGTGAATACGTCCGCTTCTCGCAGCGCGTGGTCAACGGCGAGGTGCGACTCCGCCTCGATCATGGGTCCGCCGTGGTGACCGGCCGCCGCAGCGATGACTCGCTATACGACCACGGCCTCGCGACCTATGACACGGGTGACTCCTTCGATCATGCCGCGGCGGTCGGCTTCATCCGGATCTGGGGCTTGCCGGTGGTGACGGAAGCCTCGCGGCGCGGATCGGCAGCAGGTGGCACGCAGCCACTGCTCGACTCGCTCTCGGTGGAGACCGCCGGCCGCGCCGGTCCTGAGTGACTGGCTCTGGGTGGCCCTCATGAAAGCGTGGGGCGGCAGGTTCGCCGGATCCTCCGACCTGACAGCGGCGTCCTTCGGGCGTTCCCTGGAAGTCGACCGGGAACTCGCCCTGGACGATATCCAGGGGTCGCTGGCCCATGTGCGCGGTCTGGGCCGGGCGGGGCTGCTCAGCGCCGACGAGGTCCAGGTACTCAGCCTCGGACTTGATGGTCTGCGTGATGACGTCGTCGACGGAAGCATCGTCTGGGATCCCGAGCTGGAGGATGTGCACCTCAACCTGGAATCGGCCCTGGAGGCGCGTGTCGGCCATGTGGCGCGCAAGCTGCACACGGGCAGGTCGCGCAACGACCAGGTCGCCACGGACCTGCGGCTGTGGCTCCGCCGCACGACGGCACGGACCGACGAGGCTCTGCTCGGCTTGGAGCAGGCCCTGGTCGGGCTCGCCGAGCGCCACGCCCACGCCGTGATGCCCGCTTCGACCCACACCCAACCAGCTCAACCGGTACTCCTGGCTCATCACCTCCTGGCCTACGTCGAGATGCTGGAGCGGGACCGGAGCCGCTTCGCCGATGCACAAGGCCGTGCCGATCGCAGCCCGCTGGGGTCGGGAGCGGTCGCGGGAGCAGGGTTTTCAGTGGACCGCGAGGCCGTCGCTCAGGAGTTGGGCTTCGGGGGAGTCACGCGCAACTCCATCGACGCGGTGGGCGATCGCGACTTCGTGGTCGAGACGCTCTCAGCGGCGGCGCTGACCATGGTCCACCTGTCGCGCCTGGCGGAGGAGGTAGCCTGGTGGTCGTCCCCCGCCTACGGCTGGGTCAGGGTCTCCGACGCCTTCTCCACCGGCTCATCGATGATGCCCCACAAGAGGAACCCGGACCCAGTCGAACTGGTGCGCGGTCGCGCGGCGCGCATGGCCGGCCACCTGCTCGGCGTGCTGACGATGCTCAAGGGTCTGCCCGCGGGATACCAGCGCGACCTCCAGGAGGACAAGGCTCCGCTTTTCGATGCCATGCGGACGCTGGAAGCCTCGCTGCGCGTGATGACGGGGCTCGTGGCGAGCCTGGCCATCGACGAGGCGCGCATGGCCGCTGCCGCCGGATCGGACGGCACCACCGCCACCGCGGTCGCCGATACGCTGGTCGATGCGGGCGTCACCTTCCGATCGGCACACCACCTGGTGGGACGCCTGGTGCTGGCCGCAGAACGAAGCGGCAGCAGCCTGGCGGCGATCGACTCGGCGTCGCTGCTCGAGTCACTCTCGGCCAGCGACGACCCCATGGCGCAGGGGTTGGCGGGCGACCCGACCATCGCCCAGCGGCTGCGGGCCGCCGCGACCGTGGAGGCGGCACTCGCACGCTGCGACGTCGTCGGCGGCACGGCCCGCCCGCGGGTGCAGGCGGAGTTGACTGCCGCGAGGGAGCGTCTGGGACCAGCCTGATGCGTACACTGGCGACGATGGAATGCCCCTCCCCCGAAGGACGTCATGCGACCGGCAGGTCGCGAGAGACAAAGCGCGGACGGCAGCGCGCGATGGGTGACCTCGTGCGGCGGTTTCCCATCGCCGATCAGCTCGAGTTCGCCACCCTTCTGGGCGAGCGCGGGTTCGAGGTGACGCAGTCGACCGTGAGCCGCGACATCGCCGAGATGGGACTGGTCAAGGTCATCCGCAGCGAGCGGCATGTCTACGCCTTCCCCGACGATCTGGCGCGCGCCACGCCCGCCAATGACGAGACACTGCGTCGGATCCTGTCCGACCTGCCGGTCTCCGTGCGCCGCTCCGGCCTGACACTGCTGCTAGTCTCGGGACCGGGCAGCGCCTCGGCCATCGCGCAAGCCATCGACGAGTCGACGCTGGATGCCCAGGAAGGCACGCTAGCGGGTGACAACACGGTGCTGGTGCTCTTCGCCGACGAAGAACGGCTGCAGCTCTGGCGTGACCGCTTCGACGCCGTCCGCGAGCTGTCCGGCCCGGAGCGATCCCTCCGGTGACCGAGACGGTGGTTGGGGCTGTGCCGGCCGCAGCCGCGCCCGCGATCCCCAGCGGAGTGCGCATCCGGGTCGGCATCATCGGTGCCACGGGATACGTGGGCGGCGAGCTTCTGCGGCTTCTGGAGCGCCACCCCAACGTGCGCATCACCGGTCTGCAGGCACGCGGCCGCGAGCACGAACCGGTGGACGTGACGCACCCCCAACTGGCTGGCACCGGGCGGACCGTGGACGCGGCGCTCCCGGACGACGTGGACGCGGTCTTCATGGCGCTCCCACATGGCGCGGCCGCCGCCATGGTCCCCGAGCTGGTCGCGCGCGGCGTGACGGTCATCGACCTGGGGCCGGACTTCCGACTGCGCGACCCGGCCGACTATCCGCGCTGGTATGGCTTCGAGCACCCCCAGCCGGATCTCCTGGACCAGGCGGTCTACGGCCTGCCGGAGCTCCACCGGGGCGAACTGGCGGGGCTCGCCCGGGATTCGGTCGCCATCGTCGGATCGCCGGGCTGCTACCCCACGGCGACCCTGCTCGCCCTGGCCCCGTTGGCGCGCCAGGGCCTCATCGCCGATCTGGTGGTCGACGCCAAGAGTGGCGTCTCGGGCGCCGGACGCGAAGCCAAGCCGGAGCTGACCTACAGCGAGATCAACGAGAGCGTGCGCGCCTACGGCATCGGCGGTCACCGGCACGTGGCGGAGATCGAGCAGGAGATCGGCCGGCTTGGCCGCGAGATTACCAACGGCAGCGCCGGCGAGGGCAACGCCACGGTGGGCGATGCGACGCGCAACCCAGGCGCCAAGGGTGTCGACTTCCTGCCGCATCTCGTACCCATGACGCGCGGCATCCTGTCGGCCTGTCATGTCCGGCCCGCGCGGCCGATCTCGCAGGCCGAACTCGATGCGCTCTACCGCGACGCGTACGCGGACGAGCCGTTCGTCACGGTCGTCACTGCTCCGCCGTCGACCAAACACGTGCTCGGATCCAACCACTGCCGCGTGCACGTCTCGGTCGATGCGCGTACCGGTCGCGTGCTGGCCATCAGTGTCATCGACAACCTGGTTAAGGGCGCCGCCGGCCAGGCCATCCAGGCCTTCGACCTCGCCTTTGACCTGCCTGAGACGACGGGACTCGACCAGCTGCCTCTCGCTCCCTGACGTGCGCGAACCACTGACGCCCTTCGAGGGGCGACTGCCCGAGTCCACATCTTCGGCGGCCCTGCCGCGCGGCTTCCGGGCAGGTGCCGCAAAGATGGGCATCAAGGCGTCGGACCGGCCGGACGTGGCCATCGTGGCCGTGGAAGCGGGGCTCCCCGACGCTTCGGTCGCCGCGGTCTTCACGTCCAACGCCCTCATCGCGGCACCGCTGCTCCTCTCGCAGCAGCACCTGCGGGCGCTCGCGCCGCCAGGCGGCGGACGCTACGGCTG
>JALZLU010000153.1 GCA_030858685.1 Chloroflexota bacterium
GTCACCGCCCAGAGGACAACATCCTCTTCGGGTACGGCACCGCCGACGAGGCGCGACGCGACCTGCTGGTGCTCTGGAACGTGGCCGGCTTCTTCGTGACGTATGCCCGGCTGGAGCACTGGACGCCGAAGATCGGGGCAGACGCGCCCGGGCCCGCCCAGGAGCGGCTGGCCGGCGGCGGCGTGCTGGACCGCTGGATCCTCTCGCGGGCAGCCGGCACGGCGGATGGCGTTCGTGACGCACTGCTCGACTTCGACGCCCGAGCCGCCACGGTGGCCATCAGTGCCGCCATCGACGACCTTTCGCAGTGGTACCTGCGCCGCAGTCGCCGCCGTTTCTCGCGCAACGAAGATCTGGCCGATCGGGCCGCAGCCTTCGGCACGCTCCATCGAGCCCTGTCGGTGCTGGCGGAGACCATGGCGCCGATCCTGCCGTTCCTGGCAGAAGAGCTGTACCAGGTGCTGGTGGCGGAGCGCGATGCCGCGGCACCGGATTCGGTACACCTCAAGCGCTGGCCGTCCGAAGGCGTGGCGGGTCTTCGCGAGCCCGCACTCGAGTCGGCCATGGCCACCCTGCGACGCGCGGTGGAACTGGGCAGGACACTGCGCGGCCAGGCCGGCATCCGCCTGCGACAGCCGCTCGCCACGCTCTGGCTGGCTCTGCCCGGCGGACGCTTGGCAGAGGACGCGTCGGCCGACGATGAGGCCGCCCTGTTGGCGTTGCTGGGCGAAGAACTGAACGTGAAGTCGGTGCAGCTCATCGGTCACGGCTCCGAACTCGTGGAGCGGCGCGTCAAGCCATTGTTGCCCATCATCGGCCGCAAGCTGGGCGATCGCATCCCGGCCGTGATGGCCGCGGCACGTGCCAACGAGGTGGAGTACCTGCCCGATGGCAGCGTCAGGCTGGCCGGGCTCACGCTGGCCCCGGACGAGGTCGAGATCCTGTCCACGCCGCGGCCCGGCACTGCCGTGGCACACGACGAGGGCGTGGTCGTGGTCATCGACACGGTGCTCACGACAGGACTGCGCGCGGAGGGCGATGCTCGCGAGATCTCGCGGGCCGTACAGGACCTGCGCAAGCAGGCTGGATTGGCGCTCGACGCTCGCATCGAGGTCTGGCTGGACGGAGATCCGAGCCTCTTCGTGGCCCTCGACGGCCTGCTGCCGGCATTGGCCGACGATACGCAGGCCGATGCCGTCCACCAGATGCCACTGCCAGAGGGCGCGCCATCCGCGGACATGGAGCTTGCCTCCGGTCATCTGCGCATCGGGCTGCGCGAGATCGCGGCGTGACGGTGGCGGCGCGCGATGAGCCGTCCGGCGAGGTGGCCTCAGAGCCAAGAGCCGGAGCGCCGAAGGCGGGCCAGGCTCGGCGGCGATGGCTCCTCTTCGGCGCTGCGGCAGGCACCGTGGTGGTGGCCGATCAGCTCAGCAAGGCCTGGGTGGATGCGGAGTTCGAGCTGGGTCCTGCCGCGGTCCCCACGCCCGTGCTGGGTGATCTGGTGCGCATCGCCAAGGGCTACAACGATGGCGGCATCTTCGGTCTGTTCGGCGACTCTGCCACGGTCCTTGGCCTGGCCAGCCTGGCGGTCATCGCGCTCATCGTCGTCTACCAGTTCCGGCAAGGCACCACGAGCGGTCCGCTGCTGAGCCTGACGCTGGGTCTGCTGCTGGGTGGCGCCGTGGGGAACCTCATCGACCGGCTGATGCACGGGCACGTCATCGACTTCGTGGACATGGGCATCGGCACTCTGCGCTTCTATACCTTCAACGTGGCCGACTCGGCCATCAGCATGGCCATCGCGCTGCTCCTTGCGTTGAGCCTGTTCGGCGACCGGATCCCGGGCGGATCGATGGAGCAGCAGGACCCGTGACGGCGCGACTCTCCATGCAGGTGCCGGAATCGGCCGCCGGCGGCCGCGCGGATCGGTTCGTGGCGGACGCGTCCGGGCTGTCCCGATCGTTCGTCCAGCGGCTCATCGGAGAGGGCCGTCTCACGGCCGACGGGCAGCCGCTGCGGGCGAGTTCCACGCTGGAGGCTGGCAGCCGGCTGGAGATGGAGATACCCGACGCGGTGCCCGTCCAGGACCTGCCCGAGGACATCCCGCTGCACGTCGTGTACGAGGACGCCGACCTGCTCATCGTGGACAAGCCGGCCGGTCTGGTGACGCATCCGGCGCCGGGACATCCGGGCGGGACGTTGGTCAACGCGCTGCTGGCGCGGGAGGCCGGCGCGCTGGGCTCCGTGGCCGGGCAACACCGACCGGGCATCGTGCACAGACTCGATCGCGACACCAGCGGCCTGCTGATGGTGGCCCGCAACGACGCTTCGCAGGCGCGACTCCAGGGGGCGCTCAAGGCGCGCCGGGTGAAGAAGACCTATCTGTCGCTGGTGCATGGGTCGGTGGCCGCGCAGGTGGGCCGGATCGAGGCGCCCATCGGCCGCGATCCTCGACATCGCACCCGGATGGCGGTAGTGCCCGACGGACGCCCATCGGTGACGGGCTATCGCGTCCGCGAGCGTTTCGCCGCCTGGAGCTTCCTGGAGGTGGACCTCATCACCGGACGCACCCACCAGATCCGCGTGCACCTGGCGTCCATCGGGCATCCGGTGGCAGGTGACCCGGTCTACGGCACGGGACGCTCGCGGCGCGGTCCGGAGACTCTCGGGAGACTCTTCCTGCATGCCTGGAAGCTGGAGCTGGCGGCGCCGGAAGGCGATCGGATCATCAGGGCCGAGGCGGTCCTTCCCCCGGAGCTGGAACGTGTCCTCGCCGACCTGCGAGAGGGAGGACGGTGACGCCTGCGCCCTGCGTCGGTGAGCCCGGCGCGCTGCTGGCCATCATCTCCGGGCCGTCAGGGGTGGGCAAGGACACCATCATCGAGGTCCTGCGCGAACGGCATCCGGACCCCCGACGGCACTTCGTGGTGACCTGTACCACCAGAGAGCGCCGGCTCACCGAGACCGACGGCCAGAGCTATCACTTCCTGAGCCTTGAGGCCTTCGCCGCTCTGCGCGAGCACGGGGCGCTGCTCGAGGCGTCCGAGGTGCACGGGAACTGGTATGGCACGCCGCGTGATCAGGTCGTAGACGCCCTGGCCGGCAGCAAGGACGCCATCCTCAAGATCGACGTGCAGGGAGCCCGGGCCATCCGGCAGCTGGTGCCAGACGCACTGCTGATCTTCCTGGTGCCACCATCGCTCGACGCGCTCCACGATCGGCTGGCCGCGCGCCGCACCGAATCGCCTGCACAGCTTCGACGACGCTACCAGGACGCCGCCCTGGAGCTGGCTCGTCAGGATGACTACGATCACGTCGTGGTCAATGCCACGGGCGACGTGGAAGGCACCGCCGAGCGGATCGACCGGATCCTTCGCCAGGAGCACGAGATCCATCCTCAACGCCGCGTCGCCGTCTGAGACCGGTCGCCCCGTGGAGCGACCGGAGCTCAGGCCGGCCCTGGTGGGACACGACATGCGCCGCGTGGAGGTCGCCGTCGATGCGGCGGGCATCCCTGGTGGGCGCTCGTACACCTACCACGTGCCCGCCCGGCTTGATCTGAGAGGTCTCGGCCCTGGCGACGCCGTGCTGGTGCCCTACGGACGCCGCCAGGTCGTGGGCGTCATCCTGGGCGCAGGGGAGGGTGACGCTGAGCTGGCGACCAAGCCGGTCCTGGCTCGCATCCACACCGATCGGTCACTCCTGCCGCCGCTCCAGGCTCGACTGGCGGCATGGTTGGCGCGCCACTACCTCGCGCCTCCGGGCATGGTCATCCGCACGATGCTGCCACCCGGCCTGCTGGAACGGGTCGAGCTGGTGGCGCGCGCGATGGATCCGTCGATGGAGGCGGCGTCTGGCGGTGGGACGAGGCCCGAGCCGTGGGCGGCCGAGTTACTGCGCCTCGTGGAAGCGGCGGGCCCGGCCGGGCTGGCCGTCGACCTGCTGCCCGCGCCTCCCGATCGAGCCGCTGCGCTTCGTCTGCTGCGCGATGCCGAGGCCGCGGGTCAGCTCAGACTGGAGTGGCGCCTCCGTCCAC
>JALZLU010000165.1 GCA_030858685.1 Chloroflexota bacterium
CAGCGGCTTCGACGACCTGGACCCGGACCCGCTCATCCAGCTCCAGCGCTGGCTTGAGGACGCGACGCAGAGCGGCCTTCGCGAGCCGTACGCCATGTCGCTGGCCACCGTCTCGCCGGATGGCGAACCGCAGGTCCGCTTGGTACTCCTTCGCGGCATCGATCTCTCGGGTCTCACCTTCTATACCGATCGAGGGAGTGAGAAGGGCCGCGCACTGGCCGCACATCCTGTTGCCGCGGCCGTCTTCCACTGGGACCCGCTGGCGCGGCAGGTCCGGCTGACAGGATCGGTCACGGAGTTGGAGCGGCACGAGTCGGCGGCTTACTTCTCGGGCCGGCCGCGGGGCAGCCAGGTGGCGGCCTGGGCTTCCGAGCAGAGCCGCCCCATCGCGGATCGATCGGCCCTGGAAGAGCGCTTCATGGCCGCTTCGGCACGATTCGAGGCTGGCGACGTGCCTCTTCCGTCCTCCTGGGGCGGCTATCGGATCAGGCCGGCGCGATACGAGTTCTGGCAAGGTCGCGCCGATCGACTGCATGACCGCCTCCAGTACACTCCTGATGGACACGGTGGTTGGCAGCGCCAGCGGCTCATGCCCTGACCCGATCCCACGTGACCCCCAGGGGGACTCCCGAGATGACCGTGATGAAGCCCTTCATCGAACGGCTGCTGACGCCGCTGCTGATGGCTGCGCTCCTCATGGCAGGGACGTTCGTGCCGGCACAGGCGCTCCAGCAGGTACCCGCAGACACCACACCGAGGGCAGCTGCGGGCGCGCAGTCGGCCATCGTGCAAGGTTCGGTCGGTCGCTCCAGCATGGACCTCGAAGCGACCTACGATGTGGTGGCCGACCTCGAGTGGGGTGCCCGCACCATCGACGCCAGGACCACGCTGACCGTGCGCAACACTTCGGGCAGCTCGATCGATCGCCTGGAGCTCAACTCCCTGGCCGGAGCGCTGGGCAACATGCGCATCCGGGCCTCCAGGGTCGATGGTCAGGCTGTCGATGTCGACGTGGTCGACCAGACCATCCTGGTGCCACTTGGCGGCATCCTGCCGGCCGGCGAGAGCGTGGAAGTCTTCATCCGCTACAGCGCGACGTTCCGCTCCACGGCCACCGGACGCAACTACTTCTTCACGCGATCCGGCGGCATCCTCAGCGTTCATCGCTGGATCCCCTGGATCAGCCGCAAGACGCCCTTCTGGAGCGCCGAGCGGGGTGATCCGTTCACGACCCCTGTGAGTCCCGAGGTGCGCGTCGTGTTGACGGCGGATCGCGCGCTCAAGTACGCCACCACGGGTGCCCCGACCGGAAAGCAGGGCAACCGTCAGAGCTTCGTCGCGCGGAACGTGCGCGACTTCAATTTCACCGCGGCACCGGACTTCGGCAAGCTGACCGGACGGAGCATGGACGGCGACACCAAGATCGTGGTGTACAGCCGGACGTTGCCGCGCGCCATGATGCTGGACTATGCGCGCCGCTCGATGGCCGCCTTCGAGGACAAGATCGGGCAGTACCCGTACTCACGCTTCACCGTGACCGAGTCATCCGGCGGGATCGCCATGGAATCGCCCGGCCACATCTGGATCCCCCGCGGAACGCCTGACTGGAACGTGCCCTTCCTGGTGGTGCATGAGATGGGGCATCAGTGGTTCTACGGCGTGGTGGGCAACGACCAGGTGCGCGAGCCCTTCGCCGACGAGGCCATGACCGAGTTCCTGACGCGCTGGTTCCTGGGGCAGTTCCGGGCCAGCCGCTGTGACAAGGATCGACTCGACCGAAGCATCGGCGGCTACAACGCCAGTTGCTTCTACGAGGTCGTCTACGTGCAGGGCGCCAGTTTCATCAACCGCCTCAGGCAGGACGTGGGCGACGGGCGTTTCTGGTCGGCCGTGCGCGACTATTGGAACGACAATCAGTTCGAGTTCGGCGGCACCGTCTCTCTGTTGGAGGCCCTGCGCGTAGCCGCAGATCAAGCCGACGTTCAGGTGTACTCGCGCTACAGCTCGCGGTTCCCGCGCTACTACTGATGCGCGGTTTCGGCGGCGTCCGTTGGCCGGGTTTCGGTCCACACGCGGGCGTGGTCATGGCCATGGCACTGGGGGCCACTGCCATCGGCGTGGCCATGCTGGCCGGACGCAGTGATCTCTTGTCCCTCGTCTTGCAGCCGCCGGCACCCGTAGGCTGGCTGCTGGGCGCCGCTGCCGCCCTGGTAGGCATCGTGCTGCTCCTGCGCAGCGCGGATCAGGTGGGGACGGCCGCAGAGCCTGCCGAGCTGATCCGTGCGATCCGCATCGTGTTCCTGTCCGTAGCGGCGTTCGGCGTCTCGGCGGGCTGGTTGATCGGCTCGCCGGTGCCCATCGTGGCGGGCCTCGTCATCGCCGGCGTGGACGTGCTGGAGACCACGTTCCTGCTTCTCGTCACCGCGGGCCGCGGCCAAGTGGAGCATCCGCTCCCCACGCGCCCACGCATCCCTCGTTGAGTCGGCTCCGGGCATCTGATGCCCCGACTCGACTCGAGGGGGGTGAACGGTCTCGCACCCCGAGCGTCGCATCCCGCGCGCCAGCGTCAACCCTCCCGAGCGTCAGGCGCGTTCGGAGCCTCAGGCGAAGACCTTTCCCGGGTTGAGGATGCCCAGTGGATCGAGTGCGTCCTTGATGGCGCGCATCGCCCGCACGGCATGGGGGCCGCGCTGAGCCTCCAGGTAGCCCAGCTTCGCCACGCCGGTGCCGTGCTCGCCGCTGACCGTGCCGCCCAGCGCCAGGGCCGCGGCGTAGATGTCCGCCCGCGCCGCGTCGATGCGCGCACCAGCCGCGGGATCGTCGCGGTCCATGACGTACGTCGGATGCAGGTTGCCGTCGCCCGCGTGGCCGAAGACGCCGATGCGCATGGCGCGCTCCGTGGCGACCCGTTCGATGGCAGCCAGCATCTCAGGCACGCGGCTGCGCGGCACACCCACATCGTCCATACGCGCCACGCCGGCCTGTTCCAGGGACCAGTGCGCCTTGCGGCGGGCCTCGCGCAGCCAGTCCGCCTCCTGGGCATCGGCCGCGCGGGTAATCGAGGTCACGCCCGCCCGCTGGCATGCCTGCTCGACAAGGTCGAGCTCCGCCGCCGCGGCCTCGCCGCCCGCATCCGACTCGACCATCAGCATCGCTCCCGCCTCGCTGTCCAAGCCCAGCCGCAGCGCGGCGTCCACGGCCCGGATGGTGAAGCCGTCCATGAGTTCCAGCGTCACCGGGATCACGCCCTGGCGCGTGATGTCGGCCACCGCCTCGCCGGCCTGACGGACCGTGGCGAAGAAGGCCAGCAGCGTCAGCTTGGGCGGCGGCATGGGCAGCAGCCGAAGGGTCGCCTCGGTGATGATGCCCAGCGTGCCTTCCGAACCGATGAAGACATGCGACAGGTCGTAGCCCAGCACGTCCTTGACGTTCTTGCCACCCGTTCGGATGACCGCCCCGTCAGCCAGCACCACCTCCAGGCCGAGCACCGCGTCGCGCGTGACGCCGTACTTGACGCAGCGCAGTCCGCCGCTGTTCTCGGCCAGATTGCCGCCGATGGTGCACCACTCGAAGGAGGCTGGGTCGGGCGCGTAGAAGAGCCCGTGCTCCGCTGCGGCGCGACCCAGGTCGGCATTGATGACGCCCGGTTGCGCCACGGCACAGAGGTTTTCCGTGTCGATCTCCAGGACGCGGTCCATGCCGGTCATGACCACGGTCAAGCCACCTTCCACGGCGATGGCGCCGCCTGACAGGCCCGAGCCGGCGCCACGTGGCACTAGCGGCACGCGATGGCTTGCGGCGAGGCGGACGATGGTCTGGACATCGGCGGTGGAGGTCGGGAACGCGACGCCGAGGGGCCGGCCGGGATCCAGGTAGGGCGTCTCGTCGAAGCGGTAACCCTCCGTCTCGGCGGCTTCGGTGAGCAGCCGAAGGTGCGGCAGGGCGTCGCGGATGGCCGCCAGGAAGGACGGGTCGGCATTGGTCACCATGGTTCGAGGATACGTCGGCGGCGTTCCGAGGCTCGCACCGCTATCCTTCGCGCTGCAGTACCGCCCCAGCGCGACTGCGTGCCCAGACACCCTTGCCCGCCACGCTCAGAGGTCCCCGGATGAAGGTCGGCGTCGTAAAGGAGACCGCGCCCAGCGAGCGGCGCGTCGCGCTCGTGCCCGAGCTCGTCGGCAAGTTGTCAAGCGCCGGTCTGGATGTGCTCGTTGAGGCAGGCGCCGGGATCAGTGCCTGGGCGCCGGACTCGGCCTACACAGAGGCAGGGGCCACGGTCGTCTCACGCGCCGACCTGTACGCGCAGGCGGACCTCATCCTGCGCGTCCAGAAGCCCTCCGCCGAGGAGGTCGGTGCCATGCGCCAGGGTCAGGCAGTCATCGGGCTGCTGGGACCATTGACCGACCCGCAGACCGCCAAGGCGATGGCCGACCGCGGCGTCACGGCCATCAGCCTGGACATGCTGCCGCGCACGCTGAGCCGAGCGCAGACCATGGACGCGCTCTCCTCGCAGGCCAACGTGGGCGGCTACAAGGCGGTCATCGCCGCGGCTGACGCGTATGGCCGCTACTTCCCGCTGCTGACCACGGCGGCAGGCACGGCGCGCCCGGCGAACGTGCTGGTCCTGGGCATCGGGGTGGCAGGACTGCAGGCCATCGGCACGGCCAAGCGCCTGGGTGCCGTGGTCAGGGCATATGACGTGCGCGCCGAGACGAAGGAACAGGCCGAGTCGCTGGGTGCGCAGTTCCTGGTCCTGAAGTCGCTCGCAGACGCCTCCGGCACGGGCGGCTATGCGCGGGAACTCACCGCTGAGGAGCGCGAGGCCCAGCAACAGGAGCTCAACGACCACATCGCGGGCATGGACATCGTGATCACCACGGCCCAGGTGCCCGGCCGCCGCCCACCAGTCCTCGTCACGGCCAAGGCCGTAGCAGGCATGAAGCCGGGTTCCGTCCTGGTCGACATGGCGGCCAGTGCACTGGGCGGCAACGTGGAGCTGTCAAAGGCTGGGGAGACGATCGTGACGGATAACGGCGTGACCATCATCGCGCCGGAGAACCTGCCGGCCACCATGCCGGCCGGTGCCAGTGCCTTCTACTGTCGCAACATCTCGGCGCTACTGCTGCACTTGGTCAAGGACGGCGCGCTCTCCCTGGACACGACGGACGAGATCACGGCCGGCACGCTGATCGCGCACGAGGGACGCGTGGTCCATGAGGGCACGGCCAAGCTGCTCGCACCCGCTGACACGCCTGCCGCCGCATCGCCAGCGCCCACCACGCCCACAGGAGGGACCGGCGCATGAGCGTCGAGCTGCTGAACTCACTGGCCATCTTCATCCTGGCCATCCTGCTGGGCATCGAGGTCATCAGCAAGGTGCCGGCGACGCTGCACACGCCGCTGATGTCCGGCGCCAACTCCATCCACGGCATCGTGCTGGTGGGGGCGATGATCATCGCCGCCGCGGCGGACAACCCCTTGAGCTATGCCCTCGCCTTCGTGGCCGTGGTCTTCGGCGCCATGAACGTGGTGGGCGGCTACGTGGTCACCGACCGCATGCTCCAGATGTTCCGGCGCCGTGAGACACCTGGCAGCCCGGCCAGGCCCAAGGCCGAGTGATGTCCCAAGAGAGCATCTACCCGCTCGTCTTCTTCGCCTGGATGGCCGGTGCCGCGACCTTTGCAATCGGCCTGCACCAGATGAACTCGCCGGCCACGGCCCGTGGCGGCAACCGACTCAGCGCTGCCGGCATGGCCATCGCCGTGGTCGCCACGCTGGTCTACGTGGCGGCTCGTCCCGGCGGATTGAGCGGCCCGGCCTGGATGATCATCGCGGCGGGCATCGTCATCGGCGGTGGCGGTGGCCTGTACCTTGCGCGCGGCGTGAAGATGACGGCGATGCCCCAGCTGGTCTCGCTGTTCAACGCAGTGGGCGGCGGCGCGGCGGCGTTGGTGGCCATCGAGGACTTCCTGCACATCGTGGGCACGCCCGCGGCGACCATCTCGACCACCATCTTCGTGGTGCTGGGCGTGGTCATCGGCTGCGTCACCTTCACGGGATCGCTCATCGCCTCGGGCAAGCTCCAGGGACT
>JALZLU010000221.1 GCA_030858685.1 Chloroflexota bacterium
ATCCTGACCCTGGACAGCCGGACCGTCATCTCCGGCCCCAACGGTGATCGCAGAGCGCTGCACGCGCATCGGATGAGGGACATCCGCTGCCGGTGCACCCACGAACGGAGCCACGTGACCAGCCAGATGCCCCAACGAAGCGATCGTGCCGGCTTGGAGGACAAGCTGCGCACTGCCTCGGATCGACTCATGGCCACTTTGGATGAGTTGGTCGAACTCGAGACGACCAAGCGGGCGATGATGCCCGGCAGCGACGAGTTCGTGGACCTGGCCAAGCGCATAGAGGATCTGGCCGCGGCTGCCCTGACCCACACGCAACGTCAGGGCGATCTGGCCGAGGACACGCGCGCCGCGTCCGGCACCGAGTCAGCGGTACGGCACAGCATCGAGGACACCCCGCCCCGGGCGATGGAGGTCATCCTGGGTGAGTGGCGTGCCGCCGAGCGTCACCTGCAGGCCGCCGCGGCCGGCTCGCCGGAGGTCACTTCGGCCGAGGCCGACGTGCGCCGCCTGCGCGACGAGTACCGTCGCGCCCAAGTGATGGCAGTGAGCGGAGCTCCCGCCGGCTGATCAGCCCGCACCACTCGGCCTCATTCGGCCTCACCCGGGCCGCGACCGGCGGTGCGCCGTCACGCACCACCCTCGCGCCCACCGGACGCCCTAGCTCCGCACCCGCCCTGAGACCCCCGTGGGCCGGAGGTACTACTCACCCGGTACTTGTCGGTGGGTACTCCGTCAAGTCATGGGGGAATAGGGTGCCCACGGGCAGGAGCCACAGGTGGTACCGATGGGGGAGGAGACATGATGACGATGATGCGGACGACTCATCGGAGGACGATCCTGGCATTCGGGCTGGCACTTGGCGCGGCGATGCTCGCGACGCCGGTGGCTGCCGCAGACGACCAGTTCACCGATCCCGTGGATGTCAGCGGACGTGCCTCGTTCGTTCTGCCGGTCCTCGAGGAGCATGACGCGCTGGTCGATCGTGCCCAGCTCATGAGAGCAACGGGCGATCTCCACTGGAGTGAGCTGCTGTTGGACCCCGACGGACTCCACCTCGTCACCCACGAGGGCCTGACTCCGGCCGGCGTCGAGTGGACTCGGACCATAGCCAGCCACGCATCGGGCGTGGAATGGACGCGACTGCGTGCGAGCGACCCCGAAGGTTCGTCCTGGACCGAGACGTCGATGACCGACGCATCGGGCGTCGAATGGACCTTCATGACCTTCGAGCGCGCGGACGGCGCGGCCTGGGTCGAATCACGTTTCGTCGACGGTGACGGTCGCGCCTGGTCGAGGGGCGCGCCGGGCAACGACCTCGACGGCGTGGAGTGGACCTGACCGACCGCTGAGGCGGACCACATCGAGGGAGCGAGACGTCATGAGGGCGATGGACGCCGGTCGCATGCGGATCGGTCTGGACCGGCCGGATCTGGTCTGGGTCCTGGTCGGCGTGATGGCCGTGGTCGGCCTGAACCTGGGCGGTCTGATGGCGAGCTCCTCGGCTGGCGCTGCCGGCCCGCTCACCGGCGCACTGCACATCCAGTTGCCCTGGTGGCTCCTGGCCGTCGGCTTCTACGTCGCGGGATCGCGCGCCGTGCACCTTCAATTCCAGCGGGAGGCCCATTCCTTCACGCTCAGTGAGATCCCCCTGGTAGCCGGTCTGTTCCTGGCCGCGCCGGGCGATATCGTGCTGGCCAGCGTCATCGGCTCGGGCGCCGCGCTCATCATCCACCGCCGTCCGGCCCCCGTGAAGCTGGCCTTCAACCTCTCGCTGTACCTGCTCGGCTCAGCCGTTGCCGTGTCCCTCTTCCGGCTGATCGCCGGATCCGCCAGCCCGCTTGTCCCCAGCACCTGGCTGGCTGCCTTCCTGGCGGTGGGCGCCTCGACCATCATCGGCTTGGCCGCCGTGAATGCCGCCATCTGGCTGGCCCAGGGTCGCTCGGATCGCCGGCGGCTGGCCCTGGCCGTCCGCTTCGGCCTGGCCGTGGCACTTACCAACAGCTGCCTCGCACTCATCGCCGTGACCCTCGCCCATGCGGCACCCGGCGCGCCCTGGCTGCTGGTCGTGCCCCTCGTCCTGGTGGGCATGGCCTGGCTCTCCTACCGCGCTCACATCGGGGAGCGCGAGCAGCGCGACAGCCTGCAGCTCCTCTACAGCACGACGCGTATCCTGCACAGCGGCACGGAACTGGAGGCAGCCATCGTGGCCCTCCTGCGCGACGCCCGCCGAACCTTCCGCGCGGAGTTCGCCGAGTTGACCCTGTTCACGGCCGAAGGTCACCGGTCCGGACTGCGCACCACCCTCGGGCCGGACGACCGGATCGAGGTCATGGCCGCGGTCCGATTGGCCGCCGGAGCGGACGACCTGCGTCTGCGTACGGCTCGCGATCGGGCGTCATTCCTGGCGCCTGCCCTGTCCGGCAAGGCGGCTCGAACCGATCGCATCGGCGGAGCGCCGGTGCGCGACGCCATGGTCGCACCGCTCATCGGCGAGCGGAGCCTCATCGGGACCTTCGTGATGGCCAACCGGCAGGGGGCACTGGGCACCTTCCGACCGGCCGAGCTGCAGCTCTTCGAGACCCTCGCCAATCATGCCGGGGTGGCCCTTGAGAACGGTCGCCTGGGCCGCTCCCTCAAGGACCTCTCCGAGCTTAAGGAGCAGTTGAGTCATCAGGCGCTCCACGACAGCCTCACCGGACTCGGCAACCGGGATCAGTTCATCGAGCGCCTCACCTCCGCGCTGGACCGCCATGGTCATGGAGGGCCATCGCCAGCCGTCATATTCATCGATCTGGACGACTTCAAGGCCGTCAACGACAGCCTCGGACATGCCGGCGGAGACCGACTCCTGCGTGCCAGCGCCGCTGCCATCAGCCACGGCCTGCGGCCGTCGGACCTGGCGGTGCGCCTCGCCGGTGACGAGTTCGCCGTGCTGGTCGACGATGGCCGGGACCTGGCTTCCGTCAGCCGCATCGCGGAACGGATCATCGAGGCCATCGCGCGTCCCGTAGAGATCGACGGGCGCTGGATCAGCGCCTCGGCGAGCGTGGGCATCGCGGGCACGCGCGGACGATCGCAGAACGCCGCGGAACTCATGAGTGACGCGGATGTGGCCATGTACGCCGCCAAGTCAGACGGGAAGGGCTGCTTCGCTGTCTTCGACCCGAG
>JALZLU010000225.1 GCA_030858685.1 Chloroflexota bacterium
CACGTGGCCGTGCAGCTTCCGGCGCTGCGCGGGCGCTTCAGGTACGACCTCGTGCTCGACCTGCGCGATGCTGCGGCACGCCAGACCTTTCTGCTGATGGGCCCCCGTGCCATCGGGCTGGGCGCCAGCCAGATCACCTTCATCGTCAACACGGCGCTGGCGACGGGCCTTGCGGCCGGTTCCGTCGTGGCCTACAACGTGGCCTTCACCATCCTGCAGATCCCCATCGGGATCATCGGCTTCCCATTGGGGGTGGTACTCCTGCCGGCCATGTCCAAGGCGCTGGCGGCAGGTTCGGTGGCGGAGTTCGGACGCGTCGTGGTGCAGGCCCTGCGACTCATCCTCTTCGTGATGCTCTTCGTGACCGCGGTGGGTCTGGTCCTGCGCCGGCAGACGGTCAGCCTCCTGTTCGACTACGGCAACTTCGACGCGACGGCGCTGGCGCTGACCTCCGACACGCTGGCCTTCTTCCTGCTGGGCACGGCCGCGCACTCCATGAACGTCATCCTGGCGCGAGCCTTCTACAGCGGTCAGGACACCCGCACGCCGGTGATGGTGGCGCTCGCCTCGGTGGCCGCCAACGTGGCCATCTCGGTCGCAACGGTGGGCGTCCTGGGATTGTCCGGCCTGGCCCTTGGCATCGCCGTTGGGGGCTGGCTCGAGGCGACCGTGCTGGCGTTCCTGCTCTGGCGGCGGAGCGCCTCGATCGACATGGGTTCGCTGGTGGCCGCGCTGGGGGTCTTCGCGGCGGGCGCAGTCCTGGCGGGTGCCGCGGCTTTCGGCACGGTGCGCCTCACCGAAGTGAGCCTCGGCACGGACCCCGGCAAGCTCGGCCTGCTGTTGCAAGTCGGTCTGGCGACGCTTGCCGCGGCAGCGACATACCTGCTGTACAGTCGGTTGGTGCGTGTCCCCGAGCTGCCCCGCGCCCTCGGGTTGATCCGTTCGGCACTCGGGCGCGGATGAGCGACCCCGTCGGTCCGGTCGGCCCCGTCAGTGCTGCGGCGAAGCGAACGACCGACGTGCCAGCGCGAGATGCGGCAGGCATCCGTCGCGATCCCGCCCGCTGGGATGCCTTCGTAGCGGGTGCCCCTCAGGGCAGCTTTCCCCAGCTCACGGCCTGGGCGCGCGCGAACGCCGTGAAGGGTTGGCGCGTCGCGCGCGTGGCCTTGCCCAGTGGCGATGGCCTGGTCGGCGCCCAGATCCTGGTGCACCGCATGCGACCCAGTCCGTGGTCGCGAGGCTACGCGCCGCGAGGCCCCATCGCAGCGCCACTCGACCAACAGGCCATCAGGGACTTCACTGCCTCTGTGCGGGTCGCCGGCCGCCGGCTCCGCCTGTCGCATCTGGTCATCGATCCGGAGATCCCGGCGGGACACGCCGCGGAGTCCTGGCTGGAGCGAGAGGGCTGGCGGCGCATCGCAGCCATCCAGATCAACCGCACGCGGGTGGTCGACTTGACCCGGCCGGAGGAGGAGCTCTGGTCCGGGCTGCGCTCGAGCGCACGCTGGTCGGTCAACAAGGCACGTCGCTCAGGCTACGCCACGCAGGACGCCGGTGAGGGTGGCCTCGATGACTTCGAGCGGATCTACCTCGAGACGGCACGCCGCGTCGGGTTCGAGCCGGGCGCTGCGTTTCGCTCCGTCTACGGCGAGTTCGCCGCGGATGGGGCCGCGCGACTGCTCCTGGCACGCGCGCCCGGTGGCGAGGCCGTGGCCACGCTGGTCCTGCTCACCTGCGGCCAGCGCATCATCGAGTTCTACGGTGCCTCGACGCGGGAGGGTGCACGCGGCCGCGCCAACTACCTGCTCAAGTGGGAGGCCATCCGCTCCTCTCGCGAACGCGGCTTCGAGGATTACGACATGTGGGGCACCGACCAGCACGGACTGGCCGAGTTCAAGTCTGGCTTCGGGGGCGAGGAACGCGAATACATCGGGGCCTGGGAATTGATCACCGACCGACCGGGTCGCTGGGTCGTGGACTCGGTCGCCCGTGTCCGCACGCTGAGCGGCAGCCTGCGACGGCGCCCCGCCGCGCCGCGGGCCAGCGACGACGTTGCGACCGTCGCGGACGCCCTCCCGGTGCGCGTCACGCGGGCGAGCGCCATCGCTCCTGAGGGCTGGGATGAGCTGACCGTGGCCGCGCCGGGCGGACACGTCATGCAGGGCACCGCATGGGCCGAACACCGGCGCGGGCAGGGTGGCGAGCCGCGCTTCGTGGAGTTCGATGACGGACGGGCGGCACTCGTTATCCTGCGCCGGTCGCCTGGGCTGCCGGGCACGACGGCATCCGTGCGGCGGGGTCCGGTGCACGCCGGAGATGGCCCTGAGCGCTTGGCGGCACGCAGCGCGGCGCTGGCCGAGCACCTGCGCAGCGAGGGGGTCCGCGACGTGTTCGTCGACCCTGAGCTGGACGCGGATCCTGCCTACGAGGCGGCCATGGACCGGCTCGGATCCACGGTGGCGACAGAGGTGCAGCCGTCCATCCACGTCATGCGCCTCACCTTTCCGGCGGGTGCGACCGAGGAGTCCCTGATGGCGACGGTGTCCAAGTCGTCCCGGCAGCGCATCCGCGCCGCGGAGAAGGCCGGCGTCAGGGTGCGCCACGACCCGACCGGTGAGCGCATGCAGGACTTCGGGCAGCTGCTCGTCGAGCGCGCCGACGATCTGGGCATCGCCATGCGCCCGGAGCTCGGCTACCTTGCCGCCTGGCGCCGGCTGCTGTCGGCCGGGCAGGCACGCTTGCTGCTCGCCGAGCACGAGGGGGAGCTCCTCGGCGGGCTGCTGCTCTACCTTCAGGGCGGCATGCATTCGACGGCATACTCGGCCGACCGGGCGGCTTCCCGGCGCCAGTTTCCCGGCACCATGCACCTGGTCCGCTGGACCGTCATCCGCGAGGCCTTGGCCAGCGGCGCGACGGCCGTCGAGCTGGGCGGCGTGGACCTGCCCGGCCACCGGCAGCCGCCCGGTCGGGACGAGCCGAACCATGGTCTCTTCGAGCACAAGCGATCGTTCGGCGCCGAGTGGGTGGAGCGCACGCCAGCGCGCCGGCTCGTGCTGCGACCGTGGGCCGATCGCCTGGCTGCCGCCCGTCGCGCGGTCCTGAGCCAGGCTCGTTCCCTGCGGCCCGGCCGGTGACCGAGTCGGGTCGGCACGGGCGATGACGGAGCTGGCGCTCCTGCGCAGTGACGATGCCGCCTGGGATGCCTTCGTGGCCGGCTCCGCGGCGCCATCCCACCTCCAGACGACGGCCTGGGCGCGTGTCAAGGCGCCCAACGGTTGGCGCCCGGTGCGCGTCGTTGCGAACGGCGGATCCGGGCCGATCGGAGCGCAGATCCTGGTGCGCGCGCTGGGACCCGGGCCCTTCGCCATGGGCTATGCGGCACGCGGTCCCATCGCCACCGTCTTTGACCAGGCAAGCCTGGAGGCCTTCACCGACGCGCTCCGACGGGCGGCCAAACGTCATCGGCTGACGCACGTGACGGTGGACCCTGCGCTGGAGAGAGCGGCCCCCGGTGAACTGCTGCGTGCGGCCGGTTGGAGACCGGCCGACCCGGTGCAGCACGATCGCAGCCGGCTCATCGAGCTGACCAGCTCGGAACCCGAATTGTGGTCCGGCCTGCGCTCCAACGCGCGCCGCTACGTCAATCGAGCGCGCAAGCTCGGCTGCGTGATCCAGGAAGGTGGCGTCGCGGAGCTCGACGCGTTCTTCGCCATCATGGTCGAGACGGCTGAGCGGAGTGGCTTCATCCACCGTTCCGCGGCTGCCTACCGCGAGACCTACGACGCGTTCGCGCCATCCGACGAGGCACGGTTGCTCTTCGCCCAGCTGCCTGACGGTACGCCCGTCGCGGCCAAGATGCTGCTCTCCTGCGGGGGGCGCGTCACGCAGCCGTACAGCGGCATGACCCGCGCCGGCGGCGAGTCCCGGGCCAACTATCTGCTGGAGTGGGAGACGATCCGGCAAGCCGCCGCACGGGGCGAGACCCTCTACGACATGTGGGGCCTGGCCAATCCGGGCATCGCCCAGTTCAAGGCCGGCTTCGGGGGTCAGGAGGTGGCCTATTGCGGCACCTGGGACCTGGTCACGCTGCCGCTCCTGCGCGACGTGCTGGTCCAGGCGCGACGCGGCTACATCCGGCTCGCTCGACGTCGCCGCGGCCTGGCCTCCGCGGCGACACCGGATCGGCCCGCTCCGACCGATGGGTGACGGACTGCGTCACTCGCTCGGCGAGCTGGTGGGGCTGCTCGAGGCGCGCGGGTCGTTGCGTTCAGTGCTGGCGGGGGCCGGCATTCCACCATCGGGCGTAGTCATCACGCACGTCACGCAGGATTCGCGTCGAGCGGGGCCTGGCGTGCTCTTCGGGGCGGGGCCCGGCCAGCATGCCGACGGCCACGCATTCGCGGCCGCCGCGGTGGCCGCCGGCTCGCCCGCCATCGTTGCCGAGCGCGCGGTGCCCGGCGCTGCCGTGCCGCAGCTCCTGGTGCTTGCGGCACGGCCCGCCCTGGCACTCGCCGCTTCGTGGGCAGCTGGTCACCCTTCGCAGCGTCTGGGAGTCGTGGGCATCACCGGCACGGATGGCAAGACCACCACGGCCCACCTCCTTCGCGGGGTCATGGGTGCTTGTGGCCGCCCGGCCGGCCTGATCGGGACCATCGACGTCGTCGTCGGCGGGCGGAGCCTGGGCAATCCCGGAAGGTCGACCACGCCGGAAGCACCCGAGCTCCAGGACCATCTGGCCGCCATGGTCGAGGCGGGCGATCTCTTTGCCATCGTCGAGTCGACCTCGCATGGCCTGGCCCAGGAGCGCGTGGCCGAGATCGCCTACGACGTCGGCGTGCTGACCAACATCAGTCACGAACACCTGGAGTTCCACCGCACACACGAGGCCTATCGGACCGCCAAGCGGCGGCTCTTCGAGGGCCTCGCGGTGGGGCCAGGGAACCCCGAGAAGGGCTGGGGCAAGACCGCCGTCATCAACGGCGATGATCGGTGGGCCGACGAGTTCGTTCAGGCGGCGCGTGGGGCAGGGGCCACGGTCGTGACCTACGGCGCGGACCCGACGTCGGGAGCTGACATCCGGGCCCTGAGCGTACGGGAGGACGCCGCAGGTATCGCCATCGCGGTCGAGACGCCTCGCTGGCGCCAACGTGTCCAGCTGCAGCTGGCGGGACGCTTCAACGTGCACAACGCCCTGGCCGCGATCGGTGTGGCGGAAGCGCTGGGTCTCGATCCGGAACGTGTCGTCGCCGGGCTCGGGGCGGTGGAGGCGGTGCCCGGGCGCATGCAGCGCATCGAGTCGGGGCAGCCTTTTCGCGTCGTCGTCGACTACGCGCACACGGCCGACTCGCTGGCCAAGGTCCTCGACGGGTTGGGATCGCTGGCGGCCGCCGGGGGGGGAGGGCTCATCGCCGTATTCGGGTCGGCCGGCGATCGCGACGTGTTGAAGCGGCCGATGATGGGTCGCGTGGCGGGCGAGCGCGCTCGACTGGTGGTGCTCACCGATGAGGATCCCCGTTCGGAAGACCGCGAGGCCATCCTGGAGGCGATCGCGGAGGGGGCCGAGGGCGCGGGGAAGCGTCGCGGCCATGACCTCCTGCTCATCGCCGACCGGCGCGAGGCGATCGCACGAGCCCTGGAGCAGGCCCGGCCCGGGGATGTCGTGGTCCTGGCAGGAAAGGGACACGAGCGCTCGATCGAGATGGCCGACGGCGCCATCGCGTGGGACGAAGCGGGTGCCGCCCGGGATGCGCTGGCGGACCTGGGATTCCGGGGCGGCGGCTAGACTCGGGCGTGATGACGAGCGAGGGTGCGATCGACGAAGGGTCCGTTCACGAAGGGCCCCTGGCAGGCGGCCCGAGCCGCGTCGAGGGAGACGGACCCGCCTCCCGGGAGGTGCCCGCGCGGGAGCGAGGCTCAGCCACCGTGGGCGGACCGGTACGCATCGTTGACGCCACCGACGAGGTGCCGACGGCATGGGATGCCCTCGCAGTCAGGTCCCCGAGAGGTGAGGCGTTCCAGGGCCACGCTTGGGGCGAGTTGAAGCGTGAGACGGGCTGGATCCCTCGCCGCTACCGCATCGAGGACGGCGATGGTCCGCTCGCTGTGGTCTCCATCCAGGAGCGCGAACTGCTGGGTCCCGTGGCGCGCCGCCTGCCGGGCCCACTGGGCCGCTCGACGACGCTGCCGCTGCTGGCCGGCCGCATCCTCTATGCGCCGCTCGGACCGGTGCTGCTGCGAGAGGATGACGCGGCCGCTGGGCAGACGCTCGTCGCATTGCACCGGATCGCGCGTGCGCGTCGCGCGGCGCTGATGGTGATCGATCCCAATTGGGAGTCGGGCGTCGGTCCGGCCACACAGCTGGCAGGGGCTGCCTTCCGGCCCGCGGAGCGACCCATCCAGGTCTCCACGACGGGCATGTTCGTGCCGCTCGAGGCCGATGACGCTGCTCAGCGCAAGCACCTCAACGAGAACGCGTGGCGCAACGTCAACCGCTGCCGCAAGGCAGGTGTGCAGGTCGTTCGATTCGACGCCTCCACGCCGCCCAGCGAGCTCGACGCCGCTCTGGACGTGGCCTACGAGATGCTTGCCGAGACGGGCCGTCGCAAGGGCTTCGGAGAGCATCTTCGACCTGCGGCATATCACAACGCCGGCATGCGAGGACTCATCCGATCCGGCGCAGCGTCGCTCTGGTTGGCGATGCACGAGGGGCGCGAGGCAGCTCACACACTGGTCCACCACTGTGGTCGTCGGGCGCTGCTCTTCCAGGCAGGGGAGGGCTCCGTGGAGCAGAAGCGCGTGCCGGCCAACTTCCTGCTCCAGTGGGAGATCATCCGTTGGGCGGCCGGGGCCGGCTTCACCTACTACGACATGGGCGGTGTCGACAACCACGA
>JALZLU010000227.1 GCA_030858685.1 Chloroflexota bacterium
CCGTGCAGCGGCAGAGGTTGCCGGCGATGGCCTCGCGGATGGCGTCGTCGGTCGGCTCGCCGCCTCCGTCGAGGTGGGCATGCGCCGCCATGAGCATGCCTGGCGTGCAGATGCCGCACTGTGCCCCACCCAGGTCCAGGAACGCCTGCTGGAGCGGGCTCAGGGCACCGGTCACGGGGTCGGCCATGCCCTCGACCGTGCGCACGTCGGAGCCATCGACCTGACAGACGGGCACCAGGCAGGCATCGACCACGGCCCCATCGACCAGCACTGAGCAGGCTCCGCACTCGCCCTCGCCGCAGCCCTCCTTGGTGCCGGTGAGGCTCAGGTCCTCGCGCAGGGCATCGAGCAGGCGGCGCATGCCCGGCACGTCGAGTTCCACTGCCTCGCCGTTCAGCGTGAAGCGATATCCCTGCATCTCGGCAGCCTAGCGGACCGTGAGGCCCAGGGCGCGCAGCCGCAGCCTGGTCGCGATCGCGCCCAGGAGCTCTCGCCATCTGGGGAGTCGACCGGACTTGTATCCAGTCGCTTTCACCTGCTGCTCAACCCTCTGGTCGCGTCTCTTCGTCCGGCGGAGGAGTCCAGTCCTGCGGCGGATCCGTCGGGGCTCGGAAGGGCAGCGGGTCCGTGCGTGCCTCCGGATCGGGGTCGAGTCCGCTTGACGGCGCGCCCTCGTTGGCCAGCGTTCCGGGCATCGCATCAGGAGTGCCGTCCGAGACCTCGGCGTCCGGCTCGCGGCCGGCGTGACCGGCCTGGCCCACCAGGGTGCCAGCCTCGACCGAAGCGCCTGGTGGAGTCGGGGCGTCACCGATCGCGGCCACGGCCGCCAGGATGCGCTCGGGGCTGGCCGGCAGGTCGTGGATCCACACACCGGTCGCGTCGTGGATGGCCGCCACCACGGCCGGCGCGCCCACGTCCATGGGCAGCTCGCCCACGCCCTTGGCGCCGTGCGGCGCGCCGCTGAATGGCTTCTCCACCAGGATCGTGGTGATGCGCGGTGCATCCAGGGCCGTGGGGATGAGGTAGGTGGCGAGGCG
The DNA here is from genome assembly GCA_030858685.1 of Chloroflexota bacterium. Taxonomy (GTDB): domain Bacteria; phylum Chloroflexota; class Limnocylindria; order Limnocylindrales; family CSP1-4; genus Palsa-1032. The sequence goes on from JALZLU010000227.1 coordinate 1,038, forward strand.
GTCGTTGAGGTAGCGGCCCTCGTCCAGCTTGATCTCCTCGATCGTCGCGTAACCCACCGCCTGGAGCGTGCCACCCTCCACCTGGCCCTCGGCCATGATGGGATGGATGGCCTTGCCGATGTCGTCGGCGGCGACCACGGAACGCACGGTGACCTCGCCTGTGTCCAGGTCCACGTCGACCTCCGCCACGGCAGCCGCCCAGCCGTAACAGGGGTACGCGTCGCCGCGGTACGTGTCGTCGTCGAAATAGACGTTGGGGTAGGGCTCGAAGCGCTGGTCGATGCGCACGGCCCCATGCTCGCGGGCGTAGTCCTGATAAGCCTCGGCGAAGGGCTGCCCCATCCGTTCCTCGACCTGCGACCGCAGCCGCTCGGAGGCCTTGATGAGAAGCCCGCCGACGACCATCGCCGTGCGCGAGGCCACGGTCGGTCCGCTGTCGGGCACGATGGAGGTGTCCTGCGGCGCCATCTCCACGAGTTCCTGATCCACGCCCAGCTGTTCACCGACCAGCTGCGGGAAGATGGTCTTGGTGCCCTGGCCCATCTCCGTCGAGCCGGTCAGCACGCGGATGGTGCCCTCAGCGGTCAGCTCCAGGCTGGCCACGCTGGCCAGCTTCACTTCGCCACTTCCCGTGAAGCCGGCGCCGTGCCAGGCCAGCGCCAGGCCGATGCCCGACGCCTTCGGCGTGCTGGTCCGGATGCGAGCTCCTCGAGCCAGGCGCGTCTGGTCCCGCACCCGCTCGAATTCGGACGCTTCGGCGGCGCGCTCCAGGACCTCTTCGCCGCCCACGCTCTCGCGCAGGATCTGGCCGGTCGGCGTGGTATCGCCCTCGCGGTAGACCCACATGCGCCGCAGCTCCAGCGGCGATATGTCCAGCGCCTCCGCCGCGCGGTTGACCTGCATCTCCGCGGCGAACTCCGTCTGCGGCGCACCGAAGCCGCGGAACGCCCCGTTGGGCGGCGTGTTGGTGGCCACGGCGCGCCCACGGATGCGCACGTTGGGGCAGCGGTAGGGTCCGCCAGCGTGCAGCAGGCCCCGCGATAGGACCACCGGCGTGAGAGTGCAGTACGCGCCGCCGTCCATGACGATGTCCACGTCCTGGGCCACGAGCCGGCCGTCGCTCATGAGACCGGTCTTGTAGCGCACGATGGCCGGGTGCCGCTTGGTGGTCGCAGCGATGTCCTCATGGCGGTCGTAGATCATGCGCACCGGCTTGCCGCACTTCTGTGCCAGCAGCGCGGCGTGGATGGCCAGCACGGAGGGGTACTCCTCCTTGCCGCCGAAGCCGCCGCCGGTCTCCGCCTGCACCACCACTGCCTGCTCGGGTGAGAGTCCGAGTGCTCGACGCAGCGCCTTGTGGATGTAGTAGGGGCACTGGAGCGAGCCGTGGACGGTCACGCCGCCGTCGTCGCGGGGCACGCCGATCATGGCCTGATTCTCGATGTACAACTGCTCCTGGTGGCCGACCCGGTACTCGCCCTCGACCACCAGGTCCGCCGCCGCCAGGGCGCCCTCGACATCGCCATCGGCGACCTCGAAGTGAGCGAACTCCTGGCTCGACTCGAGAGGGTCGAAGACGGCGGGCAGCGGCTCGGTGCGCAGGCTGATGGCCCGTTTGGCGGCGCGCAGGATCGCCCGGTCCGGCGCCGCGATGAGCGCCACGGGCTCTGCATGGTGGCGGATCTCGTCGGCCACCAGAGCCGGCTGATCGTCTGAGATGAGGCTGACCACGTTCTCGCCGGGGATATCCCGCGCGGTCACGACCACCACCTTGGACCAGTCGAAGGCAGGGTCCAGGTCGATGGAGAGCAGGCGGGCGTGTGCCTCCGTCGAGCGGATGGTCGCGCCATACCAGGCACCAGGAAAGACGAGGTCGTCGGTGTATGTGGCCAGGCCCGTCAGCTTCTCCGGTCCTTCACGTCGGCTCGGGGAGGTGGCGGCGCGGCCCGGTGTCAGCTCATCCCGCGCCGGCAGGAAC
>JALZLU010000232.1 GCA_030858685.1 Chloroflexota bacterium
CGTCTCTGGCTGACGTCATCGATTGGTCGGGGCGACGGGATTCGAACCCACAACCTCGTACTCCCAAAGCACGTGCGCTACCGTTGCGCCACGCCCCGACCGAGAGTGCCCCTCGGCACGCCGACCATGATACTTGCGGCAGGCTCGCCCCTCTCCACCCGGGCCTATGGATCCGCGCCCGGGACCGAGCCCGGCAGCGGCAGCAGGTCCGTGATGTCCTGGAAATCGTAGAGGTGGTCGTTGTCGGGCCACGTGAACGAACGGTCGGGCAGCGGCGGCAGATCCGCCCCGAAGTATTCCCGGAAGATGAAGCGGAAGGTGTTGACCGAGGAGTGCGTCGCCGGCAGCGAGTCGGGCGGCATGTCCGGCAGGTAGTAAGCCCCCAGCACGCCCAGGCGAATGCCCAACGTCTCCGGATCCAGGTCCACGCAATCGGTGTTCCCGCACAAGAATGGTCCCTCGTCGGCCTGGATGACGATGATGGGGTCACTTTCTGGCGGCCCGGACAGCAGCGCCGCCACCGTCGCGCGGATGTGCTCGTTGGTGTAGGCCAACTGAGCCGCGACGAGCTCGGCCTCTTCTCCGGCTTTCTCCTGCTCCTCCGTGACGGTCCGGCCGTCGCGGTCGAAGACGTACGGCGGGTGTGGCAGCAGGATGTGCGCGAACACGAACTTGCGCCCCGGGGCGGCGGGCAGCCGCTGCAGCTGGCGGAACTGGAAGAGCGGGATGTCGCGGTGCCGTTCACGGAAGGTGGGCTCGGGGGCCTCGCCGTCGGTCCCATCGTCGAGCAGCCGGTCCAGGGCGGGCCGGATCGAGGTGTCATGGAGCACGGAGCTGAACTCCGTATCGACTCCCTCGGTCAGGACTTCGTCGGCGCCGGGGTTGGAGCGGGTGGGTCCGAACCACGAGCCGAGGTGGAAGTACCGATAACCATTCGCCCTCAGGAATGTGCCCACCTCGTGATCGTTGATGAGCTGGCGGGCAGGGGTGCGGTCGTCCGAGACGGGGCCGAACCTCTCCGTGAGCTCGTCGAGGAGGCGCATGTTGAGCGTGGAGGCGAGCGAGAAGTCCGTCGCGCGGTAATTGGCGCGTGCGCCGGGGATGACCTGAAAGCCCTCGCCCGCGAGCCATTCGGGCAGGTCGTTGTCGATGCCGTAGCGCTGCTGCAGCGACCAGTCGGACCCGTATCGGTCGAAGACCAAGTAGTAGATGTCCCGGTTCGGAAGGCGCGTAGCTTCGGCGATCGGCGTGTCCGTCGGTGGTGGAGCCGCAGCCACCCGAGCGGCGCGGCCAGCCTCGTAGGGCACGATCGCGGCGAGGGTCATGATCACCAGCACGAGCGAGATGGTGTTCAGTCCCAGGGTGATGCCGTCCAGCCTGGCCCGTGCCAGGACGGCCACGATGGCGGCCGCCACGACCACCACCGCCCAGAGGGCCAGTTGCGCGCGCTCGTCCAGCGAGACACGTTCCAGCTCCGGAGCCAGGTGTCCGAAGAAGGCGAAGGCCACGACGGCGGCTGTGGCCACCAGCGCGCCGCGACTGGCGCCGCGAAAGAGCAGTGCTGCCACGCCGGTCGCGGCGCCCGCCACGATCAGGGCACGGCCCAGCGGATCGATCATGTCCACCAGCAACACTTCGCTGAGATTCGCGGCGTAAACGAACAGCACAGAGTAGGCCGCGAACAGGAACGGGTGGAACGGAAGGCGGGACAGGATTCTCACGACCGGCGCACCCTACCGCGGGAACCTGAGTCCTGCTCGCCTCGTCCTCCCGACAGACGCAATGCACCTGTGACGGCGCGGCCGGGAAGCCGACTTTCGTCCGCAGGGCTGCATGGCGCTACCATCCGCCGGATACAGGTCGCATGTCTGCCACGACCGGAGAGGGCCGTGGCGGCCGGAGGAGAGCCGTTCGTGACCGGAGGAGAAGTCCGTGGAATTCGTTTTCGCCTACCTTGATGCCGCTTCGGGCAGCATGCTCGTCCAGGCTGTCATCGCCGCGCTGGTGGCCGGGCCGGTCTTGTTCCGCAACAAGATCAGCGCCGGCGCTCGCGTCCTGCGCAGTGCCTTCCGGAGGGGATCGCCAGAAACGCGAACGTCCGACACACCGGGCAGTTGAGTGAGGGCAGCCCGGGCGGCCGTCATGATCCGAAACCAGCGTCAGTAGAGGTCGAGCCGGCCTCCTGGCGCGATCCGAGTGGGTTCGTGTATCGCCGGGAGGGCGTCGTCCACCGGCAGATCCAGCCCTCGTTCGCGGCGGAATGGGATCATTTCGTGCGCAGCGGTCTCTACGCCAAGCTGATGGAGCGGGGCATGCTCGTGGGCCACGAGGAGGCGGGCCTTGAGGACGCCTTCGACGCGTCGGCCCACGCCGTCATCAGGCCAGAGCCCATCGACTTCATCTCCTATCCCTACGAATGGACCTTCGGCGAGCTGCGTGACGCGGCGCTGCTGACGCTTGACGCGCAACTGGAGGCACTCTCCCAGGGCATGACGCTGCGCGATGCCTCGGCCTACAACGTCCAATTCCGCGGCGTTCAGCCGGTGCTCATCGACTCGCTCTCGTTCGAGCGCCTGGAACCCGACGCCCCATGGATCGCCTACCAGCAGTTCTGCGAGCACTTCCTGGCGCCACTGGCGCTGATGGCCATGCGCGACATCCGCTGCGGACGGCTGCTGCGGAGCAGTGTCGACGGCATCCCGCTCGACATGGCCGCCGGCCTGCTGCCCGCCAGCAGCCGGCTGCGATTGGGACTGGGTGCCCACCTGCACCTCCACGCACGTTCCCAGAAGCAGCACGGCGACGCCTCGGGTTCGGGCCGAAAGGCGCGCCTCCGCCTGTCCCGGCAGACCGCGCTCATCGAGAGCCTGCGCTCGACGGTGTCGGGCCTGCGCTGGGAGCCTGAGGGGACGGAGTGGGCCGACTATGCCGACCACACCAGCTATGACGATGAGGCGACTCGTTCCAAGGAGGCCATCGTGCGCGCCATGCTGGAAGCCGCGGCTGGCTCCAGCGGCGCAGGCGGTGGAGCGACGGTCTGGGACCTGGGCGCGAACACGGGCCGATACAGCGCCATCGCCAGCGGACTGGGACGGCGGGTGCTGGCCTTCGACATCGATCCGGCGGCGGCGGAGCGTCACTATCGCTCCCTGCGTCGGGACGGTCGCACGGACACGACCCCTCTGGTGATGGATCTGGCCGATCCCAGTCCGGCGCTGGGCTGGGCGCACCGGGAGCGCCGCTCGCTGGAGGAGCGGGGCGGTGACGGAGTACTGATGGCGCTCGCCCTGGTGCATCACCTGGCCATCGGGCGCAACGTGCCGCTGCCGATGCTCCTCGGCTGGCTGGCTGAACTCGGCTCGGAGTCGATCATCGAGTGGGTGCCGCGCGAGGATCCCATGGCCCAGCGGCTGCTGGCCGCGCGGGAGGACATCTTCGGGCGGTACACGGAAGACGAGTTCCGGGCTGCGTCGGCCGAGCGCTGGGTCGAGGTGGAGCGAGCGCCGATAGGGGGGACGCTGCGCGTGCTCTACCACCTCCGGCGGCGGTGAGGGCGGAACGGTCCGAGGCCTTGTGGGGTGGAGGGATGCGCGACGACGGGTCATCTGCGCGACCACGCGTCATCTGGGCGAACACGATACTGGCGAAGCGGCTGCCCATACTGGCGCCGTGATCGGGCGAGGTCGAACTCCCCTGCTGGTGGCCGCGGCGGCCATTCTCGCTTGCCTCGGGCTGGGAGTCCTCGTCGCGCTGGACATGACGCGCGCCCTCGATGATGGCGTGTCGGCCGCGATCCTGGCCGGCCACAGCTCAGCGCTGGGGCGCCTCGCGGCCACCTGGGAGACCATCGGAGACCTGGT
>JALZLU010000248.1 GCA_030858685.1 Chloroflexota bacterium
GATCTCGAGACCCCGCGCTGGCCCCGCCGGATCGGCGTAGCGGGCGGAGTAGCTGTAGCGACCGACCGGCACGTCCGCCACCAGATCGCCCACGACGGTGATGGTCTGACCCGTGCTGCCGTCCACGAGCGGCCCGTCCGGCGTGAGCGTGAGCCACGTAGCGGGCGTCGAGCGGCGGGTCGGAGTAGTCGACATAGACCATCACCATGGCGCCGTACGTGCCGTCAGGCTGATCAGTCGGACCGCTCAGGCGCCACTCGAAGTCACGCACACCGCCGTCCTCGCCGACCACGTCACGATCGTCCAGCGGATGGAGAGAGAAGCGGTAGTCGATGCCGTTGTACGTTGTGGCGTATTGCGCGCTCATGCGCCAGGAGCTGAACGGCGTGTCCAATCAGGCACGGCCCGTGGAGCATCCGGCCGCTGCGCTCTAACGTACAGTTGGTGGAGGTGCGCGTCACCGGCGAGGCTCAGTCGAGCGCCCTTGCTGCTCGCCCATCCACCGCTCAGGGACTCCATTGACCCACCATCGCTCCCCCGCGTCACGCCGAGCTGTCCTGCTGGTTGCCACGACCACACTGGCACTGGTGGCTGGCTGCGCGGCAGGTCCGGCCTCTGACGGCGCGTCGTCAGCGGATCCCGCGACACGTCCGGGAGCGACCATCGCGGCTGCAGCGAGCCAGCCGCCTGATCGCGCCCTGGCGTCCCGTCCGCCTTCCCCTGCCGCGCCGTCGCCAGCCGATACACCACCAGCCGAACCTGAGCTGGCCCCCGCGGCTTCGCCGGCGTCGCCCACCGCCGCACACAGCACTCGACCCGCGCCCGCGGCCGGACCCTTCGCACTCGATCTGTTTCGGCCAGACGCGCATGTCCCACAACACCACCCCAGCTGGTGCGTGGGATCGTCCATGCAGATGATGATCAACCTCATGGATGCCGGACCACCCGACCGCAGCCGCGCCACCCGGAGGAGCTGTACGACCTGGCTCGCGAGCTGAGCCCCTGGGAGGAGACCGCGCCGGGCGCGTCCATCTACGGCTGGATCGCCGGCCTCGAACTCCTTGGCTATGGCGGGTTCGAGGAGATGGCCAGCGACTCACGCCAGGAGGCGCTCCGAATGGCCGCGCGACAGATGCGTCTGACGGACAAGCCGGTCGGGCTGTGGGTGTGGGGTGGCAAGCACGCCTGGGTGATCTCCGGCTTCAAAGTCACCACCGACCCAGCCTGGACGGACGACTTCCGCGTGACCAACGTCTGGATCGAGGATCCCTGGTCCGGGCGAGTCAGCACCATCTGGGGCGAGGGCCTCCCCCCGCACACGCTACTCACCGCGCGCCAGCTCGGCGAGGATTTCGTGCGCTACGCCAACCGCCATCGCCCTGAATACGGGCCAGAGGGCAAGTACACCATCATCGCTCCGGTCAGCTGAGGCGCGCCGGCGCCTGGCCGTCCACCTGCACCTTGGCGCTGCGATGGCGGGTCACATGACGTAGTCGGTGGTAGACCCCCGGCCGATGACTGACGCCTCGGCCAACGTCAATCTCCCCGGCGTGACCAACGAGAACCCGAACGAGTCGAACTCCGACAAGCCCGAGCCGCGCGGCTGCCTGCCCACGCTTCTGGTTTTCCTGGCCATGATCCTCATCGTCGGCTCGGGCGCCGTTGCGGCAGAGGCCGTAGCCGGCCTCCCGAGCCGTCCCGTGAACGTCGCGCGAGACATCACCATCGCGCCTGCCGGCGAGTGGGAGTTCGGCGGTCGAACGGATGACGACAGGGGCATCCTCCTGAGCAAGGGCAGCGTCAGCCTCGTGGTCTCGGTACAGGACCGTGCCGCGAGCCCGGAGGCCGCCCTGGAGGCGCTCTTCGACGACTGGCAGTCCGAGTCAGATGCACCACTGGCCGTCGGCCCCGTCAGCGCCATCGACCTGCGTCCCGGCCAGGCCGCCGTGCGGGCAAGCTACTCAGGCACCTTCGAAGGCATCGGTTACCCCGTGGAGGGCGAGGTCACGGTCATCCAGGGTGCGCAGGCCACCGTCATCTTCGACGCGTGGGCAGGTTTCGGTGACTTCGTCCTGTCTCGCGCGGAGATCGACCAGATGACTCGGGAGGCATCGATCCCATGAGCCTTGCGAGCATCGCCACACGGAGCCTCGCGAGCACCGCCACACCTCCCCGTTGGGGCCGCCAGACCGGCTTCTTCCAGCGGCGCAAGCCAGCGTTCTGGCTGTTCGTGCTGCTGCTGCTGACCGGGCCGATCTACCTTCTGCTCCAGGTCATCTACGCCGCCACCGACCCCTTCGGTTGGCTGCTCTCCTGGGGCCTCATGCTGCTGTACGTCGTGCCCGTGGTGCTGGTCGTGCGCTGGCTGGACCTCTACGAGCGCGAGCCCCGATCCCTCGTCGTGGCGGCTTTCCTGTGGGGCGCCATCGTGGCGGTCGCTTTCTCCAGCTTCGGGAACGTCCATTGGGGCAGCGTCATCACCCACCTGGCCGGGGCCGAGTTCGCCTCGGACTGGAGCGCGGCCCTCACGGCACCCGTCGTCGAGGAGATCTACAAGGTCCTGGGCGTCGTGCTCATCGCACTTATCGCGCGGGCGGAGACGGACGACCTGATGGACGGCTTCGTCTACGGCGCTATGGTCGGCCTGGGCTTCACGGTGACCGAGGACATCGACTACTTCCTGGGTGCCTTCGGGGGCAGCATCCAAGGCGTGCTGGCCGGCTTCTGGGTCCGGGTCGTGGCCTCTGGCCTGTACGGCCACGTCCTCTACACGGGCCTGGCGGGCATCGGCGTGGCCTACTTCGTGCGCCACCGAGATGACCGGTCGCTGGCCCGCCGCACGGCCTTGGCACTCGGGCTTCTTGGACTGGCCATCCTGGCGCACTTCGTCTGGAACTCGCCGCTCATCTGGGACCTCTTCCCGCTCTTCGTGGCAACGACCGTCAAGGGCATGCCTTTCCTGCTGGCGCTGCCCTGATCCTGCGCCTTGCGCGCCGGCGCGAGCACCGGTGGCTGGCGGCCGCGCTGGCGCAGGAGGTCGGCCGCCCGGGACTGCTGGCCGAGGAGGTCGATGCACTCTCCGAGCCGAGCAAACGACGCTCCGCTGGCAAGCGGGTGCGCCTCGCCGCCGGCCGGGAAGGGCAGCGTCAGCTGAAGCGGTTGCACCGCGCACAGATCGATCTGGCCATGTCGGCTACCCGCGCCGCCTCGCCTGATGATGCAGACCTGATCCGGCGGCGAGCAGCCATCCACGGAAAGCGTCAGCAGCTGTGGGCCGCGCCCGGCGTCACCGAGGCGCTGGGTATCTCGGCGGTCGGCGTGGAGCGG
>JALZLU010000271.1 GCA_030858685.1 Chloroflexota bacterium
GGCGCCGTGACCGACCGAGCCGGCCGCCCATCGCTGCGCGTGCCGCTCGCGGTCATCCCCCTGGTCGTGCTCTCGGGCCTGGGCGACCTGGGCGGCAACCTCTTCTTCCTGCTGGCCAACGCCGCCGGTAGCCTGGCCGTGGCGGTCGTTCTCTCGTCGCTCTATCCCGTGGTCACGGCGGTGCTGGCTCGCATCTTCCTGCACGAACGGCTGTCACGGCTGCGCCTCATGGGCGTTGCCGCGGCCATCGGCGGCGTGGTGCTCATCGCGGCAGGGCAGACCTGATCGACTCTCTCGGGCGGGCAGAGCCACCGGCTACGACCGCCGGCCCGCTTCATACGAAGGGATGGGCATGAGCGACATCCGAACGCCGCGCCGCTGGCGCACCGCCGTCGTCTGGTTCCGCCGGGACCTGCGCCTGCACGATCACCCTGCCCTGCTCGACGCCGTGGAACACGCGGACCGCGTCTACCCGCTGTTCGTCTTCGACGAGCCACTCCTGTCAGGTCGCTGGCCTTCCCCCAACCGCGTCTCTTTCATGCGCGACTCGGCCATGGAGCTGGACCGGTCCCTGCGCAAGGCGGGCAGCCGGCTGCATGTGCGGTCGGGTCGACCGGCTGATGTGGTGGCGGCCTTCGCTCGTGAGGTCGGTGCCGACGCCGTCCTCGTCTCGCGCGACTACGGTCCGTATGCGCGCTCTCGAGATGGCGAGGCGGCGGCGGCCCTGGCTGAGGACGGGCGCACCTTCCACGCTCGGCGCGGTCTGCTGGTGCATGAGCCAGAGGACGTGCTGACCCAGGCAGGCGGGCGCTTCGCCGTCTACTCGCCCTTCCGCCGCGCCTTCGAGCGGCTGGAGCGACGCGAGCCGCGTGCCGCCCCTTCGCGTATCGCCACGCCGCTGGATGCCGTGGTGGGGGAGTGGCCATCGTTGGAGAACCTCACCTCGGGCACGCCGGCCGCCGGACTGATCGCGCCTGGCGAAGCGGCGGCGCAGGGCCGACTCGACCGATGGGTGGACGGTGGCCTGCGGACGTACCACGCGCGCCGCAACGACCTGGCCATCGAGGGCACGTCCCGACTCAGCCAGGACCTCCACTGGGGGCTGCTCAGCGGCGCCGAAGTGTACGGCCGCTGCGGCGGGCCGGGGCGCGGCCCCGAGACGTTCCGCAGCGAACTCACGTGGCGTGAGTTCTACACGCACCTGCTGTGGCATGAGCCGACCGTCACGCGCGAGCCGCTCAGCCCGCCTTACGACGTCGCTCCCTGGCGGGAAGACCCCCAAGGGCTCAGCGCCTGGAAGGCGGGACGCACGGGCTATCCGGTGGTGGACGCCTGCATGCGCCAGGTGCAGGAGCTGGGCTGGATGCACAACCGGGGGCGCCTGATCGTCGCCTCCTTCCTGACCAAGCACCTGCTCATCGACTACCGCGAGGGCGAGCGCCACTTCATGTGGCATCTGACGGACGGCGACCTGGCCAACAACAACGGAGGCTGGCAGTGGACGGCCTCCGTTGGCACGGACCGACAGCCGATCTTCCGCCTCTTCAACCCGACCCTCCAGGCGACCCGCTTCGATCCGGATGGGGCGTTCGTGCGGCGCTGGGTGCCCGAGCTGGCGGGTGTCCCGGCGGAGTCGATCCACGAGCCGTGGCTCATGTCCGCGGAGGCGCAGGAGCAGGCCGATTGCGTCATCGGCCGCGACTATCCGGCGCCCATCGTGGACCACGCCCAGGCACGGCTTCGCGCGCTGGATGCCTTTCGCGGTTAGGCCCGTGCGCGGCCCTGGGCGCCAGCCTCGTCGTGCTGGGCTTGCGCAGCGGCCAGAAGGTGCTCGAGCAGGATCGCGTTCGTCAGCGGGCCGACGCCTCCCGGCACGGGCGTGATGGCCCCGACCACCGGTAGCGCTGACTCGAAGTCGACATCGCCCACGATCCGGTCGCCCACCACGTTGATGCCCACATCGACCACCAGCGCGCCGGGCTTCAGCATCGCGCCGGTCACCAACCCCGGCGATCCGGCCGCCACGACCACCAGATCGGCACGCGCGACGTGCCCCGCCAGGTCGCGTGTCTGGCGGTGACACATCGTCACGGTGCAATGCTCACGCTGGAGCAACAGGCTGGCCGGGCGGCCGACGACGTTGCTGCGACCGATGACCGTCGCAGCCAGACCTGCCAGGTCGTAGCCGGACCGCTTCAAGATCTCCACCGTGGCCTGCGCCGTGGCGGGCAGGAAGCCGTCGTAGCCCTGGGCCAAGAGCCCGGCGTTCGAGGGGTGCAGGCCGTCGATGTCCTTGCGCGGGTCGATGGCCTCGATCACGTCCCGCAAGGGGATGTGCCCGGGCAGCGGCATCTGGACGATGATCCCCGACACGAGCGGATCCCGGTTCAGCTCCTCGATCCGACGCTGGATGAGGGCGGTCGTGACCCGCTCGCCTATCTCCACGACCCGGCCGGTCACGCCCGTTCGCTCGCAGGAGCGGACGATCTGCTGGAGGTAGACGGCGGAAGGCGCATCCGCGCCGATGAGCACCACGGCCAGCGTGGGCCGAAACCCATGGCGTTCGTGGAAGGAGGTCACCTCCCCGCTGAGGCGGGTGCGGATCGCGCTCGCGATGGGCGCACCCTCCAGGAGACGCGGGCCATCGTGCCGGCCGGCCGCTGCAGGAACGCTCGGGATGGCTCCCACATCCGCGCTCAAACCGGCACCGCTGGATCGAGCAGCATCGTCGCCCCGTTGACACCGGACCACGCTCGCGCGGTGGACGGCCCCACCGAGCCCATCTCGCGCAGGCGGCTTGAGATGCGGGTGGCTGCGGCAAGGACCTCATGGGCGATGGCCGCCTCGGTACCGGCCTTCGGGAAGCGGTAGGCCGGGCCATGGACGTGGACCGCGGCACCGACGTTGCCGGCCGCGTCGGCGATGGGAGCAGCGACGGAGTTGATGCCCTCGGCGAACTCGTCGCGACCCCAGACATAGCCATCGAGTTGGACCCGACGGAGACGCTCTCGCAACGCGCCCGACTCCACCAGGGTGCGCGGCGTGAACCGCTCCAGTGGTCGCGTCAGGAGGCGTTCCACGACCGAGGGCGCCATGTGGGCCAGGAAGACCTGCCCTGACGACACGGCATGCATGGGCAGGCGGCTGCCCGTCCAGTCGCGTACGAGCACCTGGTGTGCCGTGTCGACCTGGTCGACGTAGTGGACCACCAGGGAGTCGACCACGGACAAGCCGGCGGCCTCGCCCACCGACGATGCCAGGTCCACGAGGACCGGTCGGGCAAGTGCCACCAGGCTGCGGGTGGGCACGACGCCGGCCGCCAGGGCGACGATCCGGCCGCCGAGCCGGTAGCGCGTCTCGCCCGGAACCTGTTCCACTACGCCCTCATGGGCGAGCGTCGCCAGCAGGCGAGCGGCCGTGCTCTTGGGCAACTCGACCCGCTCGGCTACCTCGGTCACGCCGATAGGTCCGTCAGCCAGCGCGGACAGCACGGCGAATGCCCGTTCGATGGATTGGACCCTCGACACGCGTCTACACCTCCGCTACATTCACACTCTACGTTCCATGATATGGCATCGTGCCACATGGTGGAACGACAAGCTACGGGAGAGCTCGCACGTGACGGATCAGATCGAAGAGGTCGATCTCGCGTCCTTGTCGGACGACGACCTTGTGGAGCAGATGCACAACGATCTGTATGACGGCATGAAGGATGAGGTCATCACTGGCACGACGATCCTCCTGGAGCGCGGGTTCGCTGCCCCCAAGATCCTCGATGAGGCGCTCGTGGCGGGCATGAAGATCGTGGGCATCGACTTCCGCGACGGGATCCTGTTCGTGCCCGAGGTGCTGCTCGCGGCGAATGCCATGAAGGGCGGCATGGCCATCCTGCGTCCGCTCCTGGCCGAGACCGGTGCGGAGCCGGTGGGTAAGGTCGTCATCGGCACGGTCAAGGGCGACATCCACGACATCGGCAAGAACCTGGTGGGCATGATGCTCGAGGGCGCCGGCTTCGAGGTCGTGGACATCGGCATCAACAGCGATGCGGAGAAGTTCATCGCCGCGCTGGAGGAGCACAAGCCGGACATCCTGGGCATGTCGGCGCTGCTGACCACGACCATGCCCTACATGAAGGTCGTCATCCAGGCACTCGTGGATCGCGGGATGCGCGATGACTACATCGTCCTCGTCGGCGGCGCGCCCCTCAACGAAGAGTTCGGGCAGGCCGTGGGCGCCGATGCGTACTGCCGAGATGCAGGCGTGGCCGCGGACATCGCGCGCCAGTTGTTGGATGAGCGGCGTGCGGCCGCCTGAGCCCGGCGACGACGCTGCGCGCCGCGTCCTGGTCATCGGCTGTGGCGCGCTCGCCCGCGAGATCCTCGAGGTGACACGCTCGCTCCCCAACGTCGATGTCACCTGCCTCCCTCCGTCGCTGCACGACCGCCCGGGCGGCATCCCCGGCGCCGTTCACGCCAAGATCCGCTCGAGTCGGGCGGAGGGGCGCTACGCGCGGCTCTTCGTGGCCTACGCCGACTGCGGGACCGGCGGCCTGCTGGACCGTGTCCTCGAGGAGGAGGGCGTCGATCGACTGCCGGGTGCGCACTGTTACGAGACCTTCGCCGGCCGGGACGGCTTCGCGCGCCTGGCCGAGGAGGAGCCAGCCACTTTCTGGCTGACCGACTTCCTGGCCCGGAACTTCGAGCGGCTGGTCATCCGGGGCCTGGGCATCGACCGCCACCCCGAGCTCGAGCAGCTGTACTTCGGGAACTACCGCAGGATCGTCTATCTCTCCCAGACGGACGACGCCGACCTGCTGGCCATGGCCAGAGCCGCAGCGGTCCGGCTCCGCCTGGACTTCGAGCACCGTCACACCGGGTATGGCGAGCTGGAAGCCTCGGTCGCCGCGGCCGCAGCCGCCGTCGTCGCAGCCGCCGCCGCAGCCGGCTGAGCGATGGCCACGCTGACCGTCATCAGATGGCGCGACATCCCCGCCCAGGTCGTGGCTCGGGATGGGCGCCGAGCGAGCAAGATCGTGCTGCACCAGCGCTTCCAGATGGCCATCGACAAGGCTGCCAGCCGAGCCGGCAAGCGGGCCTACAACGACTACATCGAGGAGTGGCGCAAGGCCCAGCGGCCCTGCGGGGACGATATCGAGGCGGAGGTCCGGGCGGAGTCCGAGCGACTCGAGGCGGAGTACACGAAGCATCGCCTGGCTGAGCTGATCCTGTCCGGTGGCGCCGAGGGCGGGCCGACGCTTCCACCAGCGACGGACGAGACGCCGGCCGGTTCGGCGAAGGCATGACGCACACCATCATCTCGTCCGCCACGCGGGAGGTCGTCATCGGCGAGGACCGTCCCTTCGTCATCATCGGCGAACGGATCAACCCGACCGGCCGCAAGCTGCTGGCCGAGGAGATGAAGGCCGGGGACTTCTCGCGGGTCGAGCGCGACACCCTGGCCCAGGTCGGGGCCGGCGCCCACATGCTCGACGTCAATGCGGGTATCCCATTGGCCGACGAGCCGGCCATCCTGGCCAGGACCATCCAGCTCGTCCAGTCGCTGACGGATGTCCCCCTCTCGATAGACAGCTCCATCGTCGAGGCGCTGGAGGCCGGCCTGGCGGTGTATCAGGGCCGCGCTCTGGTGAACTCGGTGACGGGCGAGGAGGAGCAGCTCGCGCGGGTCCTGCCGCTGGTGAAGAAGTACGGCGCGGCGGTGGTCGCCATCAGCAACGACGAGACCGGCATCAGCGAGGATCCGGACGTTCGATTCGC
>JALZLU010000311.1 GCA_030858685.1 Chloroflexota bacterium
ATCAGCGATCGTGTCCAGTTCCGCCGGCGTCCCCTCCGCCCCCTGGCCCCCATCGAAATCGGTGCCGATGCCGACGTGCCGGACATCGCCCGCGATCTGGCAGACCGCGTCGATCGCGTCGACAACCCGGTCGAGAGGGACGGTCTCTTTCCGCCGGTGCTGCCGCCAGGTCGGGTCGAGCGCCCAGTTCAGGGGCATTGTCCCGATGACACCGTCGCGGGCCGCCAGGCCCTTGATGACGCCGTCGGCCAGGAGCCGGGGGATCGGCACTAGCCGGCGCGAGTTGGCGTGCGTAGCCACGATCGGACCCTCGTACCGATCCAGTGCCTCCAGGCACGCCTCATCGGCCATGTGGCTGAGGTCGAGGATCATTCCCAGACGGCCCATTTCTCGCAACAGCTCGCGTCCGAGGTCAGTCAGCGGGCCAGGATCGTTCGTGCCGCCGGTGTAGCGGTTCGTGTGCCAGGCGGGACCAACCAGCCGTACGCCCTGCTCGTACCAGAACGCGACCTCGGCGGGGGAGCAGATCACGTCGGCGTTCTCGATCAGCAGGACCAGTCCGACCGTCCGCACGTCCGGCCCGCCGGCGGTTCCGGGCGAGCCGGACCAACTCGCCAGCACCTCGTCCAGGTGGCATTGCCGCGTCACGAGCGCGAGCTGCGGATGGCTAGCCACCCAGGTGCGGTAGATCTCCAGCTGCGCGACGGCTTGGTGGTGGGCCTCGGTCGCGTCGTGGTACCCCGTCTCGCCAGGCCGGGCCGCGGCGGCGGGGATGGCGGTCACGGTGGCGAAGACGAGGCAGACGCCCGCCTCGATCCACTCCGGCAGCCCGAGCATGCACGCGCCGTTGAGCTCCGGCACCGGGCCGCCCGCCTCGGCTAACCGGGTGGCGTGCGCCGATCGCCGGTAGTCGCGTCCATCGACCAGTGCGTTGTAGGCCAGGTCCTCGTGGGCGTCGACGATAAGCATGGCGCGAGCGGTCTCCCGTCGGGGTATCGCGTTAGGTCCGGCGATCGCTCGTCGACCGGCCAAGTCGGGGATCGAAGGCGTCGCGTAATCCGTCGCCGACAAGCGCCAGGCACAAGACCGTGATCGAGATCGCGATCCCGGGAACGACGATCAGGTGAGGACCGCGGAAATAGAACTGGGTGGCTCCGCTCAACATGTTGCCCCAGGAAGGCTGTGGCGGTTGGATGCCGAACCCCAGGAACGAGAGCGCGGCCTCGCCGAGGATGATGCCGCCTACGCTCAGCATCATCGACACGATCATGAGGGGGAGCAGGTTCGGGAGAATGTGGCGGAACATGATCCGCGGGGACGACACGCCGAGGGCACGCGCCGCCAGGACGTACTCGCGCTCGCGCAACGCCAGGGTCTGGCCGCGGCTGAGGTTGCAGATTCCCAGCCAGCCCAGCGCGCCGATCAGGATGGCGAGGCTCACCGGGGTAAGCTGGAAGTAGACGCCCACCAGGATCAACAGGAATAGGAGGGGGATGCCTTCGAGTGTGGTCACCAGCCAGATCACGATGTCGTCCCACCACCCGCCGAAGTAGGCGGCGCTCATCCCGAGCGTGACGCCGATGCCCAATGCGACGAAGGCTCCAAACACGCCGATGAACAGGGAGACGCGCGCGCCGTAGACGAGCCGCACGATCTGGCTGCGGCCGAGGTCGTCGCTCCCCAGCCAGTAGGCGGGCTCGGCGAGCGTCGGCTTCTGGTAGGTCCGCAACAGATCCTGCTCGGCCAGGGTCACGTGGAAGACGTGCGTCGCCAGCAGATCGGCGGAGGCCGCCACGAGGACCATGACGCCCAGGATGACCAGTGCGACCATCGTCGTCGGGTCGCGCCGCAGCCGCCGGCCGGCGTCGGTCCAGAACCCAGCCCTGGCCCGCCGTGCGCGGGGCGCGATCGCGACGCGCGCGGCCTCCGCACGGCTCGCCATGCTTAGGCTCCCACCTTGATCCGGGGATCGACCCAACTGTAGAGGAGGTCGCGCACGATGTACGACATCACTAGCAGGAAGCTCCCCGTCAGCACCGAGGCCTGGAGGAGCGGATAGTCCTTCGCGCTGGCCGCTTCGAAGATCAACCGGCCGAGACCGGGCCAGTTGAAAACCCGTTCGACGATGACCGAACCGCCGATCACGAAGGGCAATGTCCCGCCCAGCAGGGTCACCATCGGCAGCATGGCATTACGCAGGGCGTGCCGCTGGACGACGACGCGCTCGCGCAGGCCCTTGCTCCGGGCGGTGCGGACGTAGTCCTGGCCGAGGATCTCCAGCAGCTCGGTCCGGATGAAGCGGGGGTATATGGCGAGCCCCGAGCTGGCGACGAGCAGGACCGGCCCGACCATGTGCCAGAGGCGGTCGCCGCAGAAGGTGCAGTACTCGCCGACGGAGTTCATGCTGCCGACCGGGAAGACCTGGAACTGGACCCCGAGGATGAGGATGAAGAGCAGCCCGAGGAAGAAGTCGGGCGTCGCGCTCAGCGCCACCGATAGG
>JALZLU010000316.1 GCA_030858685.1 Chloroflexota bacterium
GCGCATCTCCCACTCCAACTGGAGTGCCAGCTCATGTTCCGTGACGCCCGGTCGGATCGCGGGCAGCAACCGCTCCAAAGCCGCGTCGGCCACGGCGCAGGCGGCCGCCACGCGCTGCAGCTCAGCCGGTTCCTTGGTCTGACGCAGCTCCTCTACCCAGCCCTCGACGGGCACCAGCTCCACGTCGGGTGAGGCCTCAGCGAGGCGGGCCCACATCGCATGGCTGACGAAACCAGCCTCCAGACCCAGCCGCCGGACGCCGTTCCCACCCCCGCCCGCAGCGCGCAGACCCCCCAGCAGCTCGGGCCAGCGCGACGGGAAGTCGTTGTATACCTGCTCCACGCGGGCCTCCGGGCACTCGTCGCGCGCCTGTAGTGTGTAGCGCGAGTCGGCGATGACCACCACTTCGTCACCGGACACGAAGAACTGCCCCGACACTCCGGCGACCTTCTCCTCGCCGTCCGCCAGGGCGAAGCCGGTCAGGTAGCGCGTGTTCTCGCGCCGCACGCCGAAGTAGGCGTCGACACCTTCACGGTCCATGCGCTCACGCAGGCGCGCCAGGCGTTGCGGGCGCGCCTGCCGATCCGCCTCCCGCCAACGAGCCACGTCTTTCCCGCTGGGTGCCTCGACCGGGTGGTCCGAGATCGCCGGCTCGCCCATCAGCCGCGACACTCCGCGACATTGGTGTTGTGCTCTCCGAGGTTCGACGCGAAACGATGCGTGCCCTCGCCGCAGGCCACGAAGAAGAGCAGGTCCGTTTCGACCTCGGGCTCCAGTGTGGCTTCCACGGTGCGGGCGGTGGGCGACGAGATGGGGCCGGGTGGCAATCCCTGCACCTGGTAACTCTGATATCCCTGCAGATCCTCGGGCACAGCGAAGTCATTCAGCGAGGCCGCCCCGGTGAGGCCCCAGAAGGCGAAGCCCGGCCACTCACTGAGCTCCAGTTCTCGCAATTGCGCCGTGTCGTTGGCATAGATGACCGTGGGATCGGCGTTGATGAGCCGGTTCCCGTTCAACTTGCCGTCAAGGCGGTTCTGGTAGACCCCCGCGATGCGCGCCCGCTCCTCGTCGAGTACGGCTTCCTTCTCGACGATCGAGGCGAGGGTCATGAGCTCGTAGAAGTCGCGGCCCTCATCCTCGGCCTGCGGCATGTACAGCGTGCCGATGCTGCGCTCCCAGTCGTCGAGCAGGATGCGCACGAAGCCCTCGGACGAGGTATCGGCGTCCATCTCGAAGACGCCGGAGCCAAGGAATCCCTCAAGGCTGCGACCCGCCGGGATGGTCGACATCCACTCGTACTCTGTGCGCAACTCCTCTGTCGGCTCCGTCACCAGGGCGTAGAACTCGTCGGGGTCGATCTCAGCCGGCTGCGAATCCTGGAGCTGCGCGACGATCTGTTCGATGCGCAATCCCTCGCGCAGGGCGACGGTGAGCCGCGCCGGCGGCGGATCGGGCGGACGCTGCAGTCGGTCGACGATCTCGTCTGGGGTCATCGTCGCGGTGAGCGTGAAGGTGCCCGTCTGGAGGCTGCTCTCCAGGTCCCGGGTGATGACGACGTACTGGAACGCGAGCTGGTTCGTGAGCAGCCCCTGCTCCTCAAGGTCACGCCCGATGCGGGCCACGCTGGCGCCCTCCGAGACGATGAAGGCGACCGGCGTAGCGTCACTCCCGGCCGGCTCGTCCAGATCGTCGCCCAGCTCCTCCCGGACGATGTCCCCGAACAGGCCGAAGCGCATGGCCTGCGGATTGTCCTGGACCATATCGCGAGCGAAGCCGCGCAGGGCAGGCCCGGCGAACGCGAAGGCACCACCCAGCACGACCGCGGCCAGGACGCCGATCAAGAGCAGGCCCTTCCATGTCCCGCCTCTTCGTGGCGGGCGATAGCTCCCGCTGCGGATCCCCGAAGGATCGACGCCGTAAGCCCGCGCGCTGCGCCGGCGGTCCGAGCCGTTGCGGGGCAGGCGACCCCTTCCCTGGATGGTCACGCGCGAGTCCCGAGTCGTGCGTCGAGCTCCGCCTGGAGGATGCCCGCTGCCGCTTCCCGATCGATCCGTGCACGATGCGCATCGCGCCGACGGGTGCCGGGCGGCGCGCCCGACGTGCCACGGCGCAGGCGGGGCATGCGTTCTTCCGCCGCCACACTGCTCAGCCGCTCGTCGCGCAGCGAAAGCGGCAGTCCCAGTCGCGCGGCCATCGCCTCGGCCCAGTGCTTCGTCTCCGCGGCTTGCCCGCCCTCGTCGCCCGACATGTGCAGCGGCAGCCCGACGATCAGCTCCGTCACGCCATGCTCGGCCACCAATCGACCGAGGACGGCTCCCTCGTGATCCGCGTCCTGCCGGCGCAGCGTGACCAGCGCGCGCACGCTGCCGGTCCGGGTATCGGCCAGCGCCACGCCGATGCGACGGCTGCCCAGATCGACCCCCAGGAGACGCCCGTCCGCGGCAGGCGTCGTGCCGGCCACGGAGGCGGAGTCGTCGGGACGGGACATGGTCTTCACGGGTTCCTCTGCTGGGGCTCGAGGACGGTCAAGTTGATCCGCCGCGCATCATCCGGGACGGTGTCGATGAAGTCCGGCCAGGGCGTGATCGAGACGCTGCCGTAGTCGTCCAGTATGGCGCGCGCCTCTGAAACCGTCCGACCCCGGATGGCAGCCACGAGCTGGGCCGTGTCCACCGGCGCATAGTGCTCGCCGACCGCTTCGACCTCGTACAGGATCAAGCCGCCCACCAAGCGCGGCTCCCCCACCGTCGAGCGCACCGAATCGGGGAAGAGGCGCGTGCCGGACGGCATGGAGTCCCCCAGCCGATCCTCTGCGACCCTTGCCACGGAGACCTCATCCACTGCCAGCACTGTCCCGCGGCTCTCGGCTGACAGGGAGAAGGCGTCCAGGGGCTGATCGACCACATCGCCCGCGGCCAGGTCGGTGGTGAGCCCCTCCCTCACGGCCGTCTCGGGGAAGAGCTGCAGTCCGCGAGGCGTCATCTCTGGATCGGTCAAGGCCGCCGCCAGCTGTGCGTCCATGACGACCTCCAGGGCGACCACCGCGGCGTCGTAGTCGGCCCGCGTGACGATGCGTATCTCCTCGCGTCGCCCGCCCGATGTCGCCTCTGGATTCGTGACCCGCACCAGTTGGGCCGTGATCGGTCCGGGCAAGCCCGTGATGGTGGCGGCCTCCACGTTACCCGCAGGGCCGGCCTCGACGGCGCGGATGGGTGCGTCTGCCGTGGATGGTCCGCTCTGGAAGGAGGCCTGCGGGAGGGTCGCCGCCGCTGTCGTCTCGAATGCCGCCCCGGCCGGCGTGGTCAGGCGCGTACCCTCCGGGATGGGCACCTCGAAGAGCGTGTTCTCGCTGGTGAAGCGGACAGCTCCGGTGGCACGCGTCTGCGAGATCTCACTGCCCGTGGCAGGGAACTGGTCCGTGGCGCTGAGGGGTATGTCGATCCGCTCCGCCGGCACCACGGCGGCTTCGGGATCAGCTACGGCCACCGCCGGGTCGGCGGTCACCTCTACGGTCACCGGCCCCGCCGTCCGCGTCATAGGCGTCAGGCTGACCGAGACATTGGGCAGGTACAGGTTGGCGGCGTACAGCGCACCACCCACCAGTGCCGCCGGGATCGCCAGCCTTACCAGCCAGCCGATGAGGCCCCTGCCACGCCCGCGTGAGCGCGCCCGGGCGGGCTTCCGATCCCAGTGATCCGTGTGTGGGTCGGTGGCCTGGCCTCGCCCAGCAGGTACGGTAGCGCGAGCCGCCGCCGTTCCCCGCACGACGCCGATGCTGGCGCCCGAACGCGGCATGATGCGGGTGGCCTCCAGATCGCCTTCGCGCTGCTCTCGACCGGCGGCCGCAGGCCGTGCGCTTGCGGCGCGGCGCGCCTGCTCCACCATCGGCTCCGCAGGCAGGACGGGCGGGTCTTCGCGCGTGGCGGCGGCCTCGAAGTCGCCCCCGCCCGCGGACGACGCGTCGGATGAGGCGGCGGATGAGCCCGCGCCGAGCGCGGCAGCGTCCGCGTCGAACGGGGGGTCGAGATCGCTGGCACCCTCGGTGAGAGCAGATTCGGCTTCCTCGATCGTGGCATAGGCGGGCATGCCGGCGGAGATCGCCAGGGATCGCACGCCGGGCTCGCCCGAGACCATGCCGACCACCACGTCGCGCTCCTGAGCCTCACGCGACAGGAGTCGGAAGTTGATGCGGCTGGTGGCGACTCGAGAACCGGGCGGCAGGACGAGGATGAAGCGCCGGTCGCTGGTGGTGCGGAGGCGTGCGACCGCGTCCGTGATCTCGTCGTCGACGTCCAGATAACAGACCGTCATGACTCCCCGGAGTCTGCCCTAGACGCGCATCACCCGCAGGACCTTCCGGAGCGCCGCATCCAGGGGGGCCTCCGGGGCGGCCATCTCGATGGCCTGGTAGGCCAGGCCCAGCGGCGGGATGTCCTGCACGTCGACCAGCAGGCCGGTCGCGTCGTGGATGGCCTCGACCTGGCCGGGCTCGATGGTGTCGATGATGGGCGGTCGCGCGAAGGGCAGATGCTTGGCGAACGCGGCATCGCGCAGCGCGGCGGGGATCTGGGGCAGCCGCGAGCCGCCGCCGCACAGGTAGATGCGGCCCGGCAGGAGGGCACTACGGCCGAACTCCTCCAACACCAGCTCGATGCCCGCCGACCAGACCGCCACGTCTTCGGCGATGATCACGGAAACCTCGTCTGCGCGATCGACGGCCACGCCCTTGGCGAAGTCGACCTTCAGCTCCTCGGCTCGACCGAAGGGCAGGTCCATGCGGTCAGCCAGGGACTTGGTGAAGGCACGACCGCCCAAGGCGAACATGCGCGTGCCCTCCACGCCGCCACTGCGCACCAGGGCCACGTCCGTGGTGCCGCCGCCGACGTCGATGAACAGCGCCCCGGCCTGCTGGACCTGGTCGCCGCCCAGACATCGCGCCACGGCGTAGGGCTCGGCCACGATGGCCAGGAGCTCGAGGTCCAGCTGGCTGGCCACGCTCTGCAGCGCACCCAAGTGAACCAGCGGCGCGAAGGCGTTGAAGATGCTGATGCGCACGTGGCGGCCCTGGAAGCCGACCGGGCTGGTGACTGCGTAGCCGTCGATCGTGGCGCCCGTGACCGCCGCGTGCACCAGGCGGATGTCGACGTTGGGCAGCCCTGTCTCCCACGTGATGGCGCGTTCCGCCTCGTGCAGGGCCTCACGTTGGACCGAGTCGATGAGGCGCTGCAACTCCTGATCGTTGATGGGCTGGTCGGGGCGTTTGCGTTCCTGGTCGTGGCTGATGGTGAAGCCCTTGACCAGCTCGCCGGCGATGCCGATGACCACCTGGGTGGAGCGGAAACCGGCCATCTCCTCCGCTTCCTGCAGCGCGACTTGGCAGTTGTCCACGACCGCCGCGATGTCGGCCACCGTGCCCGACTGCATGTGCGAGAGGCCCTGGCGCTTGCGACCGATGCCGCGCACCAGGCCCTGGCGACCGTCGATCTCGAACACGAGCGCCTTGGCGAACTCCGTGCCCACGTCCAGCGCGGCGCACGTGGCCAGCGCGTCGGTCTGTTCGCGCTGGAGGAATCGGCGCCAGAACGCCATCGGCGTCTAGGCCGCCGGATCTGGGAAGGGCGGCTCGACCTGGCCGCCGAGCTGCGTCGCCAGGGACTGCCGGATGGCCTCCAGGGCTGAGGGCAGCCGGTCGCGTCGGCGGCCGCGTGCCTGGGCCATCTCCGGACGTCCGCCGCCACGACCCTCGATGACCGGCGCGCCGCTCTGCACCAGC
Source organism: Chloroflexota bacterium (assembly GCA_030858685.1). Classification (GTDB taxonomy): domain Bacteria; phylum Chloroflexota; class Limnocylindria; order Limnocylindrales; family CSP1-4; genus Palsa-1032. Next base: position 5,774 of record JALZLU010000316.1, read on the forward strand.
ACGCCCGCCGAGACTCCGCGCTGTACGAGGTCATCCGAGACCGTCACGAAGAGCTGCGGCTCATCAGCCTCGAGGGCCAGCGCGATGACGCCATCGCCCAGCGCGCTGCGCAAGTCCTTGGCGTAGCCCTTGAGATGCTCCATCGACTCGAAGGCCGCGGCATACGGTACGAAGCGCGTGCCATCGACGGAGAGAGCGCTGCCGATGAGCTCGGCCGGTCGTATCGGGCCGCCGGTCACGGCGCCGGCACGGATCCGCTTCTCCAGGTCCCTGACGCGTGTCTGGAGTTCGGTGACGCGCTCGGGGAGCGCCTCAGCAGCGCGAGCGCCAGCCGCCGCTGTGGCACGCTCCAGCAGGGCGAAACGCTCCTCGACCAGGCGTTCGGCGGCCTCGCCGGTGACCGCTTCGATGCGCCGCATGCCAGATCCGATGGAACGCTCAGCGGTGATGAAGAAGCCGCCGATCTGACCCGTGGCGTGGCAGTGCGTGCCGCCGCACAGCTCGCGGCTGTAGCCGTCCACGAAGACGAC
>JALZLU010000424.1 GCA_030858685.1 Chloroflexota bacterium
AAGACGGCCAGCTGTCCCGTCTCGATCGAGTCGCGCTCGACCCCCACGCTTCCCTGGCCGCTCAGGACGTAGGCCAGCGCGTTGTAGTCGGGTCGCCAGGGCAACGACAGGCGAGCGCCGGGACTGAGCGTCACGTGGACCAGGGTCATGGGCGAGTACGTCGACCCTGGCCCGGCGTATCCGGCTACCTCGCCGGCGATGACCCGCACCAGGGCCCCGCCGTCGGTCGACGCCAGCAGAGCGACTTCCTCGGCGCGAAGATCCTGGTAGCGCGGCGCGGCGAACTTCTGGGCACGCGGCAGGTTCACCCACAATTGGAGTCCGTGGAACAGGCCGCCGCTGGTGACGAGCGCCTCGGGCGGCTTCTCGATGTGGAGGATGCCGGCGCCGGCGGTCATCCACTGCGTGTCGCCATTGGTGATCATCCCTCCGCCACCGTTGGAGTCGCTGTGCTCGAAGGCGCCGTCCATCATGTAGGTCACGGTCTCGAAGCCCCGATGCGGATGCCAGGGCGTGCCCTTGGGCTCTCCTGGCGCGTACTCCACCTCGCCCATCTGGTCCAGGTGGACGAAGGGGTCGAGATCAGCCAGATCGACCCCGGCGAAGGCCCGGCGGACCGGGAAGCCCTCCCCCTCGAAGCCGCGCGGCGAGGTCGTGATGCTCATCACGGCGCGCGATGGCGCGAGGACCGGGTCGGGCTCCGGGATGCGGGGCAGGACGGTGATGTCGTTGACGGTGATGGCGGGCATCGGATCTCCAGGGAGGGCGGGTTCGGACCTCATCATCGCACAAGTTAGTTGCGGGCGCAACTACCTCGGCCGACGGCACGTCAGCCCGCGATGGCGAAGTCCATGCCTCTCGGTTCGGTCGAAAGGGCCCCCGCCGGCAGGTCCCTTTCGACCGTCTCAAGGGCGTAGCGGGAGCCGAAGAGCGCCAGCAGCTCGCCCGACGCGTCGCGTGTGGCGAGGACGCCGCGACGCTCAGGCAGCCGCGCCAGCGCCGCTGGGTCGAGCCAGCGGGCGACATCGTAGGGTGCGGCGGTGACCGTCACGGGGCAGCCGAACTCGCTGGCCATGCGGCCGGACATGACCTCGAACTGGAGCGAGCCGACGGCGGCGATGATGCGCTGACCACCTTCGATGACGGGCTCCAGCACGCGGATGACGCCCTCTTCGTCAAGCTGCCGGAGCGCCACGCCGAAGCGCTTGTAGCGCTGTGCGTCGCGATTGAACACATAGGCGAACTGCTCCGGCAGGAACGACGGGATGGGCGGGAAGACCACGTTCGGCTCCTCCGCCAAGGTGTCGCCGATGAGCACTCCCGCTGCGTTGACGATGCCCACGATGTCGCCCGGACCGGCCTCTGCGATGGTCTCACGCTCCTGACCGAAGATCTCGTGTGCGTGCTTGAGCGAGACGCGTCGTCCGCTGCGCGTGTCGATGACCGACATACCGCGGACGAAGAGGCCGCTTTGCACGCGCATGAAGGCGATGCGGTCGCGATGGCGCGGATCGAGGTTGGCCTGGATCTTGAATACCTGCGCCGAGAAGGATGCGTCGACCGGCTGTGACTGGCCATCCATGCGCGCTGCCGGCCGCGGCGACGGCATGAAGGTCGGCAGGCCACGGAGCAGCGACCGCAGCCCGTGATTGGTCAGCGCGCTGCCAAAGAAGACCGGCGTCTGCCTGCCATCCAGCGTCGCCGCCGCGTCCGGCGGGGGGAGCGACGCGTCCAACAGCTCCATCTCCTCGCCGGCCGCGTCCCAGGCATGGTCCCGGCCCGGTGGCGGCCGCCAGACATCCACGGGAGTGACCCTCTCGGCACCGATGGTCGCGCCGTGCGCCGTGGCACCGACCTCCAGGATGTTGCCGCGCAGCCTGTCCACCACCCCGTCGAGCTGTCCGTCCGTGCCCACCGGCCAGGTCACCGGTATCGGCCGCAGGCCGATGCGCTCCTCGATCTCGTCGAGCAGGGCGAGCGGCTCGATGCCGGGGCGGTCGCACTTGTTGATAAAGGTCACGATGGGCAGGCCGCGACGCCGACACACCTCGAAGAGCTTGAGCGTCTGGCGCTCCAGCCCGCGCGTGCCGTCGACGACCATCAGCGCCGCGTCCACGGCCCACAGCGTTCGGTACGTGTCCTCGCTGAAGTCCGCGTGACCTGGTGCGTCGACCAGGTTGAAGAGCCAGCCGTCCGACTCCAGGCGGAGCACCGTGGAACTGATGGAGATGCCGCGCCGGCGCTCGATCTCCATCCAGTCCGAGACGGTGGAGCGCGCCCGCCGCCGCGCCGTAACGGAACCCGCCTCGCGCAACGCGCCGGCGTGCAGCAGGATCTTCTCGGTGAGCGTCGTCTTGCCCGCGTCGGGGTGGCTGATGATGGCGAACGTGCGCCGGCGGGCAGCCTCGGCCGCACTGCGCGAAGCGGCGTCGGGGGCGGTCTCGAGCGGCGGGTTCACGGTCGGCGTGGTCACGACATGGATCTCTTCATGGGAAACGATCAGCGGGCCCGTCCGGAATGGTACCTGCTA
>JALZLU010000355.1 GCA_030858685.1 Chloroflexota bacterium
GCGGGCCGGACTGACCGTCGATGACCTCGACTTGATCGAGCTCAATGAGGCCTTCGCCTCCCAGTCCTTGGCCTGCATCCGTGAGCTTGGCCTGAACGCCGAGCGAGTCAACGTCAATGGTGGCGCCATCGCGATGGGGCACCCACTGGGCATGAGCGGCGCTCGCCTCATCACCATGCTCGTCCATGAACTCCAGCGCCGCGAGGCGCGCTTCGGTCTGGCCACCATGTGCATCGGTGTCGGCCAGGGCATCGCCACCATCGTGGAACGGCTCGAACCAGGAGGACGTGAGTCTTGAGTGACGCTGATGACAAGCCCTCGGCCACGCCTGACTCCGAAGCCCGGACGAATGCCCCTGAGGCGGATCCAGCCGATCCGGCCGAGGCCATCGCTCGCGCCGCGACCGTGGCAGCGGCGTGGATCCCTCGGAGCACGCCCGTTGCCGTCGTGGGTGCCGGGTCCGTATTCGGTTCGCGCGCGCCCTCCTCCGCTCCCGGCATGGCCGACGAGGGCAGCGAGACCATCGATGGCCCCGAACCGGCGGCCACCATCGGGCCCCCTGAGTCGTCGGCTCGAGACCACGCCGAGGACGTGCCGGCCGAAGACATCCAGCTGGAAAGCGTCGAAGACCGCTCGCGGATCGAACTCGATTCAGCCGATGACCGGCCTGAGGACGATGACGAGATCGACGCCGTGGACCCAGCCGCCGGTCCTGCCTCGACCGCGCCTCCGGCTCCCCAGTCGACCCGGGCCGACTCGCCGGCCCCCGGTGGCTCGGTGTCTACCGCCTCCGCCGCCGCCCTGCCGGCCGGGGCGAAGGCCGAGGCCCGGCCACAAGCCAGAGTCGAGGCTGCTGCAACGGTCCGGTCGCCCGGCCCCGCGCCGGTCCTCTTGCTTGTCCTGACGGGCATCGCCGTCCTGATCCTCATCGTGATCATCGTCGGCGTGCTCTACATGCTGGACATCCTGTGATGCCGCCACGCTTGCCGAAACGCTCGTTCGGGCCTACGATGGGCCAAGCGTCGACCGCAAGGCGCCGCGACTCGCAGTCCCGGGGAGGACACTCCACACGATGATCGAAACCACCATCACCACACCGACCCCTGATCGCATCGTCGATGCCGACAGCGCACCCCTTGTGGTCCTCAGCGATGCCGCCGCCGACAAGCTGCGCGAGCTGACGGCCGCGGAAGCTGACCCGAATGTCGGCCTGCGCGTCTATGTCTACAGCGGCGGTTGCTCCGGTTTCCGCTACGGGATGATGCTCGAGGACCAGCCCTCCAGCGAGGACATCACCGTCGAGAGCAAGGGCATCAAGGTCTACGTCGACCAGAACAGCACGCAGCACCTGAGCGGCTCGGAGATCGACTACCTCGACACGCTGATGGGCGCGGGCTTCACCGTCAACAACCCCAACGCAGTCTCCGGTTGCGGCTGCGGGAGCAGCTTCCGGACCGCCGAATCGTCCGGCAGCCCGGGCGGCTGCAGCCACTGATCCGCGTCGAGCCACAACGAAAGGCGAGCCGTCACGGCTCGCCTTTCTGATTCAGGCGACCAGCCAGGGACATGGAACTCGCGCTCTTCCCCCTTCACTCCGTGCTCTGCCCGGGCGTCGCGCTGCCCCTGCACATCTTTGAAGAACGCTACCGGCTCCTGGTCTCACGCTGCATCGACCGGTCCGAGCCCTTCGGCGTGGTGCTCATCCATGACGGCCATGAGGCAGGGCCTGTGGGCCGGCTGGCTGAAGTGGGTACCACGGCACTCATCAGACGGGCCGGGCGATATCCCGACGGTCGCTATGACATCGTGACCGTCGGTGATCGACGCTTCCGCGTCGACTCGCTCGTCCACGAGCGGGAGCCCTATCTGGTCGGGGAGGTGACCCTCATCGAGGAGGCGCTGGGTGGCGACGTCGAAGCCGAGCGCATGGCCTCCGTCGTCGGCCAGCGCTTCCTGCGCTACCTGGAGCTGCTCCAGCCGGCTCTCGACGACGAAGGCCCGGAGATCGAGATCGAAGTGGAGATCGAGGCCCCTGACGACACCCTCGGTGAAGGTGAGCCGGTAGCCATGACGGTGGAGGGTGTGGAAGATGAGGAGGGCCGGCTGGGCGGCCCTGAGCCCACCCTCGATACGTCCGGCCTCTCGCCCGATCAGCGCCGGGACCTGCTCATGTCCGCGGCTCGACGACTGACGGCCACGGATGACCCCACGGCCCTCTCATACCTGCTGACGGGCCTCATCCAGGTCGATCTTCCCGTCCGCCAGGGTCTCTTGGAGGCACCTGACACGGTCGGGCGGCTGGTCGGCCTGAACGCGCTGCTGACACGTGAGATCCGCCATCTCGATCGGAACCTTCGGCCCATCAGCGTGGACCCGCGGCTCCTCTCCCTGCGACGCAACTGACGGGTCGCGGTCCGAACCTCAGTCGTCGGTGAAGCGCTGCTCCCGCCACGGGTCCGCTTCGTTGTGATAACCGTAGCGCTCCCAGAAGCCGAGCTGATCGGCGGAGCGGAACTGCAGGCCACGGATCCACTTGGCGCTCTTCCAGAAGTAGCGCTTGGGCACCACCAGGCGGAGCGGGTAGCCATGCTCGGGAGTCAGCGGTTCACCGTCGGCCATGTCAGCCAGCAGGACGTCATCGTCGTCCAGGATGTCGAGCGGCAGGTTGGTGGTGTAGCCCTGTTCGGCGTGTTCCACCACGAAGCGCGCTGATGGCTTGGGTCTGGCCCGCTCAAGGATGTGCTGGATGGGCACGCCCTCGAAGTCCATGTCCAGCCGTGACCAGCGGGTGACGCAGTGGATGTCGCGGTGGATGCTCTTGCGCGGCATCTCCCGGAACTCCTGCCACGTGAACGTGAAGGGTTCCTCGACATCGCCCCACACGCGGAAGTCCCATGTCGCCACGTCCACCGTGGGCACGGAGCCGTAGTGCAGGACGGGCCACTTCTGGGTCACATACTGGCCCGGTGGCACGCGGCTCTTCTGGTCATCCGAGAGCGCGGGACGGGACCTCAACCGGTCAAGCACGAGCGGAAGTGTACGCTCCTCGCATGCACCTGATGGTCAGCCTGCTCATCGTAGTCTTGCTGGCTGCCGCGTGCCAGACGGGCCCCATCGCCCCGACGGTCAGCCTCTCGCCGAGTGCCACCGCACAGAGCAGCGAGCCCGATGCCTCGGTCATCGCGCCGTCGCCGGACGATCCGCCAGCATTCGACCCACTCCCGCCTGACCTTGTGCTGGTCCCCGGACCCCAGGACCCCAGCGCGAGCCTGACGGCCGCATCCCTCCCCGGCGCGACACCCGGTGTGATCCAGACCTTCGCACTAGGGCACTGTGGACTCGCCTCTCCGTTCGACTTCGACGGCAGCCTTTGGGATCCGATCGCCGGTCGTGACGCCCAGGGCGGCCCCATCGACACCGAGGACGAGATCGGTGAGCTCATCAACCAGACCGAGGGTGAGGTGCTGTTGCTGCCTTCCGGTCAGGCACAGTTCCGGACGCCCCTGGCATCGATCATCCTGTTGACGCGCCACGTGGGAGCGAAGTCCTACTTCCTCTGCGCCTGACCTCGACTCCGAGACCTGACAGGGCGCTATGCCTCGTCCAGCATCCGGTCGATGGCACGCAGGATGAACCGCGAGGCCTCCGCGCTCTTGCCGCCCAGCCTCTGATCCTCGTCCTGTTCCAGCGCGACGCGCAGGTCGCTCAGGGCCTGCTGGATGAACGGTGTCCGTTGGAGTGCGCCCGAGCCGAAGGCTGTTTCCAGCCGCTCGGCGGCGATGCGCGCATTCTCCGTGGCGTGACCCTTTGCCGAGATGAGTTCCCGGACTTCGGCGCGAGCCTGATCAGCCAGAGGTCCGCTGCTCTTCATGGACTCAGCTCCACCCCGCTCGTCATGGTGACCGTGTCAGGGGCTGTGCGGCCATCCGCGGATCGCTCCAGCCACTCCGGTCGCAGTGCGCCCATCTGGATCTCATCCCAGTAGCGCCCGTCCCGGACGATCGCATCGCGCAAGCGTCCCTCGATACGAAAGCCGGCCTTCTCGTAGGAGCGGATGGCACGTTCGTTGAAGCTGAACACGCTCAGTCCGACGCGATGCAGTCCGAGTCGCTCGAAGGCATGGCCCAGCATCAGGGAAGCTGCTTCGGTCCCGTAGCCCTGGCCCCAGACGTCGCGCTCGCCGAGCGTGATGTGGAAGAGCACCGAGCCGTTTTCCGGATCCAGCGAACTGAAGGTGGTCAGCCCGATGAGCCGATCGGTCAGGCGGACATGGATGGCATAGGCCACCGAGTCTGGACCGAGTAGCCGCGTTTGGAAGAACCGCTCGACCTCGTCGCGAGGCATGGGACGAGTCTGATAGCGCGTCAGGCGGGCCACCTCGGGGTCGCGATACCAGCGCGACACGGCCACCAGGTTCTCCGGTCGATGGCGCCGCAGGACGACACGCCGGCCGGCGATCTCGCCCGGCTGCCAGCGCTCTCGTTCCACCATCACCTCACCAGTCATCGTGCCCGATGCTACCGCGCCCGGGGACTACCATCGGCGTCATGCGTGAGTGGTCGGAGACTGCCGATGCCATCGCGGCCACCCGCCGCACGTCCGAAAAGGTCGCCATCCTGGCGGCGTACCTCGCGAGATGCTCCGGCGACGAGCTCCCGCTGGCGGCCGTATTCATGGCCGGTCGACCTTTTCCGGAGCGCGACGCACGAAGCACAGGCCTGGGCTGGAGAGCCATCGCGAGCGCTGCCGGAACGATCGCTGGCGCCGGCGCTGATCCACTGAGCGAGCACTATGACCGATCGTCCGACCTCAGCCAGGCTGTGGGCGATCTGCTGGCGGAGGCAGGTCATCAGCCCGCCGGTCCGCCTCCAACGGTGCCCGAGGTGGGACAGGCATTCGCCGCCATGGCCGACGCACGGGGTCCCACCGCCAAGGCCGCCGTTTTGGAGGGTCTCCTCCGCCGTTGCGATCCGTTCGTGGCTCGCCATGTCGTGAAGGTGCTCTCCGCGGAACTGCGCATCGGCTTGCGCGAGGGGCACCTGGAGGCGGCCGTGGCCAAGGCCTTCGGACGCGAGCTGGCGACCGTCCAGTGGGCGGGGATGCTCACGGGGGACATCGGCCGGACTGCCGAGCTGGCCCGTGACGACCGTCTGGCCGAGGCGGAGTTGGTGCTCTTCCGCCCCCTCAAGTCGATGCTCGCGCACCCCGCCGCAGACGAGGCAGAGGTTCTCAAGCGGTTGGGGACTCCGGTCTGGGTCGAGGACAAGTACGACGGCATCCGTGCGCAGCTGCACCGCCTCGATGGCCAGATCCGGCTCTTCAGCCGCGACCTCAAGGATGTCAGCGGCCAGTTCCCCGAAGTGCTCACGGCCGGCGCCGCATTGCCCTGGGAGGGCATCCTGGACGGTGAGGTCCTCGGCTGGCGTGACGGCATGGCCCTGCCCTTCCTCCAGCTCCAGTCCCGCCTGGGCCGCAAGTCGCCCAGTGCCGAGATCCAGGCGCGCGTGCCGGTCATCTACGTGGCCTTCGACGTGCTCGCCCTGGGTGGGTCGGGCTCGGCCATCGAACCGCTCTTGCTGTTGCCGTTGCGCGAGCGCCGCCAGCGCCTGGAGGGACTCGGGCTGGCCGGCACGCCCGGTTTCGGGCTGGCCACGCTCGTCTCCGCCGTGGACGAGGCCGGACTGCGCGCCGTCTTCAGCGCGTCACAGCAGCGCGGCAACGAAGGGCTGATGGTCAAGGATCCAGAGTCCATCTACTCGCCCGGTCGCCGGGGTTACGGCTGGCTGAAGTTGAAGCGTCCCCTCTCGACGCTCGACTGCGTGGTGGTCGGCGTGGAGGTCGGCCACGGGCGGCGACACGGCGTCCTCTCCGACTACACCTTTGCCGTGCGCGACGACCGACCGGGATCAAGCGGCGGGCTGGTGACCATCGGCAAGGCTTATAGCGGCCTGACCGATGCGGAGATCGCCGAGATGACGCGCTGGTTCGAGGCACATACGGTCAGCCGGCACGGACGCTACCGCCTGGTGGAGCCGAGCATCGTCGTGGAGATCGCATTCGACGTCATCCACCGCTCGGAGCGCCACGCTTCGGGCTACGCGATGCGCTTCCCGCGCATCGTTCGCATCCGCACGGACAAGGGGCCAGCGGAGGCCGACCTCCTCTCGACCGTGGCAGTGATCCACGACCAGCTACAGGTGGGCGGCCGATACGGGGTCCTGACCGCCGGGGAAGCGTAGAGTCCCAGGCGATGGTCGACCCCTTCCTGCCCGATGCCCAGAAGATCGCCGCGATCCGGGAGATGCTGCCCGCCACCGGTGCTGGCATCTACGTGGACGCGCTGTCGGCCGGTCCCTTTCCCGCAGAGACGGCCCGCGCCCTCGCCGAAGCGGACGAGTGGGAGCTGCGCGTGGGCCGCGCCGGTGCCGGCCGCGATGAGGACATCGGGCAGCGCGAGGATGAGGCGCGCGCGGTCATCGCGGCGTTGCTCCGGGGCGACCCGAGCGACATCGTCATCACGCACGGCGTGGGTGAGGGTCAGGCTCAGCTGGCGCTGGCGCTGCCGCCGTCCGTGAGGGATCGCTGGATCCAGGTGACCGGCGGGGATCCCTGCGCGCCGGCTGCCATCCGCGGCGTGGCCGTGGCGCGTGGCGCGGTCGCCGTGGAGGTCGCTCCTGAGGGCGCGGCTGAGCTGCTCGTGGCAGGCATCGGGCTGCTCATCCTGCCCCACGTCGACGAGCGGACGGGAGCCGTGTCGCCGGTCGCGCAGCTCTCGCGCCTGGCCCACGAGGCGGGCGCGCTGGTGCTCCT
>JALZLU010000369.1 GCA_030858685.1 Chloroflexota bacterium
ACTGGGCACCGATCGAGGAACGGTACTGGGAGATGTACCAGATCGCTACTGCCAACGGGGTGGAGTGTCACTCCTTCGAAGTCGTGCGCGGCACGGACGATCCGACGCCGCCCGTTCCGACCGATCCGCTCACCGCGACGGACTAAACTCCGCTCCCAGCGTGGCCACGAGTTCCGGCAGGCGATCGCGCACATCGCACTCCCAGAACTCGTGGACCGACCAGCCGATCTCCTGCAGCTGGTGGCGCTTGCGGGAGTCCCGCTCACGGTTCAACTCGAACTTGCGTGCCCAGAACTCGGGGTTCGATCTGGGCAAGTGCGGATGGCAGCGCGGGCAGTGGTGCCAGTAACAGCCGTGAACGAAGATCGCGACGCGCCGACCGGGGTAGGAGATGTCCGGCCGGCCGGGTGCCTTGCGCCAGTTGAGTCGATAGCCGCCCAGGCCCGCCTCGCGCAGCGCCCGACGCAGCTTCCGCTCGGGTTGCGTGTCGCGTGCGCGGTTGGCCTGCATGACCGCGCGCACCGCTGGCGAGGACGGGGGCGGGTTCGGAAGCTGGAGTCGTGCCACGACCCCAAGTATCGGGCAGCTAGGAAGCCACCGTCTCCGCGTCGTCGAGCGGGATACCCACCGGCTCGTAAGCTGGTCGCAGTTCCTTGATCAACGCGGCACCGACCCGCTCCACCAGTCCGACAACCAGCGCGTTGCCCATCATGAAGGCACGCCGCCCCTCGGGCATCCCGGTGTCGGTCCAGTCATCGTCGAAGCCGTTGAGACGCTCCAGCTCACGGGCAGTCAGCCGGCGATAGCGCCCGTCGTCGGTCTGGATCAGGTGCTTGAAGCGAGACGGCGTCGTCCCTCCCTCGCCGGTCAATACCGTGCGTGCGGGTCCGTCGGTCCTGTCGGGGAAGGGGATGGGTCCCTCCGAGTAGAAGTAGGGCGTGCCGCTCTCCCGGTGTGTGCGCTGCTCCCGCTTGGCGCCCTTGAGGTACTCCCAGGTCCGGAGCTGAGCGTCGGTCACGAAGAAGCGCTCGGGCACAGCGTCAGCCGGTTCCAGGACATCCCCCAGGGTCTGGTGTGCGCCTCCGTACGCCGGCGTGACGTCCAACGTCCAGACGCGCCGCTGCGCCATGTAGCCGGCATTGCGGAACGGGCTGCCACCCAGCGTCGCGCCGAAGCGCTCCGTGATGTCCGCAGGCCCGCCGTAGATGGGGAAGGAGTCCCAGCTCGCCGAGAGGGTCGGCCCCGGCTCGACCGGCAGGGCCCGAGCCAGGACGCCGCCGTACAACACCTCACCCGGATCCCTTGGCGACTCTGCGGCGAGCCTGCCTACGAGATAGACGCGACGGCGCTTCTGCGGAAATCCATAGTCGGCGGCGTTGACGACGCGCCACTCGACTTCGTATCCGAGGTTGTCCAGCGTGGCCAGCATCACCGCGAAGTCGCGGCCGCGCTGGGTGGCGGGAGACTTGAGCAGTCGATCGACGTTCTCAAGGAAGAGGAACGGCGGCCGCTTCATGGTCAGCAGGCGATGGATCTCCCACCACAGCACTCCCTTCTTGCCCTGAAGACCGAGCGCCTGGTTCAGCGTCCGGGCGACCGAGTAGTCCTGGCAGGGAAAGCCTCCGACGACCAGGTCGACATCAGGCAGCCGTCGAGTGCCGTCCTCCGCCTCGTTCATGACGACATGCAGGTCCTCGCACACGTGTCCCTCGGCGCCGAAGTGCCGCATGTAGCAGTCCGAGGCGTGCTGAGCTTTGGTCGATGGCTCCCACTGGTTGGACCAGACGACGTCCCAGCCGGACCGCTCCAGCGCGATCCGGAATCCGCCGACGCCGGCGAAAAGCTCGGCCACCTTGGGCGCCATGGGAGCGGTTCTGCCGATGGGGGAGGGCACGGTCCGAGTCTAGCCGATCGGGACGCGAAGATCAACCGTCTGGATGAGCTCCACTGCGCGGCAGAGGGCGACGATCTCCGTGACCTGTCGCCCGGCGTCCCACAGGCTGGCGAGGTAACCCACCAGGTCGGTCGCGGAGTAGACGGGCGTCCCGTCGATGAGCTGCATCAGGCGTTCAGTGCGCCGCCGGGCTCCTGGTGCACGCGGATCTCCTTGATGCGACCGCCGGCGAGCCGGTAGACGGCCACGCGCTGGGCGCAAGAGCCCCGGGTGCCGCGGTCGCGGACCTCGAACAGGACCGCCGCGTGAGAGTCGCTGGCCAGGACGTCATTGATGTGGACCGTCGCATCCGCGCCGAGCAGCTCGGACGATAAGGCGAAGCGCTGCGCGACCCGCTCGGCACCGACGAAGTCACCGGGTCCCTCACACGGTTCCGCGATGTGCAGTCGAGCGTCCGGTGCGACGAGCTGCCGGAGCGTCTCGCTATCACGCCGCTCGAATGCGTCCAGCACGGTTCGCACGATCGTCTCGTTGCGCGCAGCGCCCGCCCCCGGCCGGCCACGCGATCCCTTCGTGCGCTCGGCTACGGAGCCCGGGTCATCGAGCCACGCTCTGGCTACCTTGCGGATCCTCATCGAAGCTTCCCCCCTAGCGCTGCCGGCACGATGACCACCAGGTGATGTCGCGCGCGGCTGATGCCAACGTAGAGCAGCCGCTCGATCCGCGGGTCCTCCGCCCGCAGCTCGACCAGCACCACCACCTCGCGCTCCAAGCCCTTGAAGCGGCGGATGGTGTCGAACAGGATCGTGTCCGTGGGCTGCTCCGGAACCTCTTCCGCGGAGAGCCCCAAAGACCGCCCCTCAGCGTCGTAGTTGCCGTTCCAGAGCACCTGATTGCCGAACGTCCGCTGCCGCCACACGCCGCTCTCCGCGTGGGAGTGGCCCGACAGCACGGCGATCCTCCACGGCGCCACATGCTCGTCAACCACGAGCCGGTGCAGCACGCGGCGGAGTGAGTCCAGGGTGCCGGCTCCCGCCTCCGCCACGATGACCTCCGGCCGCCGTCCATCCTCGCGCAGGGCCGCGATGGGACCCTCGCCCGTGTAGAAGCGGGCGGCCAGCTCATGCACCGTGGCGCTGTTGCGGCAGTTGTCGAGCATCGACAGTGACATGAGGTCGAGGCTGGAGCGCACCTCCTCGGAGATCAGCGGATCCCCTCGATAGAGCGCCTGGCTGGGATCGTGGAAGACGAACAGGACATCCTCGCCCGGTGTGCTGAGAAGGAGGTCCAGCGACTCCAGCCATGATCGGTCGAAATCCTGGCCCTCGTCCACGATGACCGCCTGATAGCGCCCGCCGACCGTGGGGATGGCGGCATCCAGGGCCGCCGGCAGGGTCCGATCGAACCAGGCCTGATCCTTGAGTGCCGGCTCCTGGCCGATGACGCCCGCTTCGTGCCCCAGCCGCCGGCACAGTTCGTGGAACGTGGAGACCGTCAGGCGACCGCTCGCCACGGCACCCGCGGCGTGCTCGGCGAGCATCCGGGCGAGGGGCTGGTTGAAGCAGACGAGCAGCGTCTGGTAGCCCTCCGCAACGAAGCGCTGCGCCATCTCCGCGGCCACCAGCGTCTTGCCGCTGCCTGCCGGCCCCACGATCGCGGCGCGCCGCACCCCGCGGATGGTAGCCAGCGCTCTAACCTGGCCGCGTGTCAGTGAGATCACCGCCTCCTCGGCCTCGTCCAGCTCTCGCCGGAGGAGCGGTCGCAACTCCGCGACCGGCGCGAGCAACCGATGGACCAGCAGCATGCCGCCATGGCCGAGGGGACGGCCGGTGCCAGTCCCATCGCCGATCCAGTAGTCGAAGGCGCTGGCTACCCAGTCGCGGATGCCCTCGTCTGTCGCCAGCGCCGTGCCGTCCAGCACGAGCTCGACCGGTGCATCGGTGCCCAGTTGATGCCTGCCCCCGCTCAGCGATGCCAGGTCCACCGATGGGAAGGCCACCGCGTGGCCCGCCCGGGGTTTGCCAGACGGCCAGTCCGGCAGATCCATCAGCTTCTCCACGAGATGGCGCTTGGAGTCCGCGGCCTGGTCGAACGGGGGCCGCCGCATCACGTGGCTGCCGGAGTACCAGCGGCCCTCACCGTCCAGGCGGATCTGCCCACCCTTGGTCTCCACGATGAGCAGGCCCTGGTCCGGGTGAGCGATCACGAGGTCCGTCTCGCCGTCCCGCGCGGGTCCGCCGGCTCGGGAGTGGCTGACCCACCGGACGTTGGCGTAGAGCCGGTACGCCTGGTCATCGAGCGCACGGCGAAGTCGGTCATGGACCAGTCGCTCTGCCGAGTGCGAGGCGTCGACCAGGGTCTCCTCCTCCGGCCACCGTTGGCTCCTTGGGGTCGGACATCATTCCACATGCCGGCAGGATGCCGGGTGGTCGTGACAGCTCGTCTGTCACGAGGACGATCAGCGGACGCGACACCCCACGGCCTGGAGCGCCGTGTCCAGACCGACGCGCACCTCGCCGAAAGCACCGTTCGCCAGCTCCGCCAGCTGCTCACCGGTGTCACTCCCCGGCGTGAGGGGATCCTCCACCCCCGCGTGCTCCTCCAGCAGCTGGCCGATCCTGCGCAGCCGATCCATCTCACCCTCTGTGCCACTCAGCACCGACAGTGCCTCCACGGCCGTACGGAAGGCGCCGGGATCGACGCGGAACGGAGCGTCAGAGCCGGAGAGTTCCTCGATAGCGGCCGGGTCATCCAGCGCCAGCAGCAGGGATAGGTGGTAATCCACCGTGCGGC
>JALZLU010000371.1 GCA_030858685.1 Chloroflexota bacterium
GGCTGCTGGAAGATCATCGCGATGCGGTCGCCCCGGATGGAACGCAGACGCTTCTCCGGGAGCTTCAGCAGGTCCTCGCCGTCGAATATGACCTCGCCTGCCTCGATGCGACCAGGCGGGTTGATGAGGCCCAGGATGGATAGGGACGTGACGCTCTTGCCGCAGCCCGACTCACCGACGAGGCCCACGATCTCGCCGCGGCGCACGCTGAAGTCGACGCCCGTGACCGCGCGTACCATCCCGTCGCGGGTCTTGAACGAGGTGCGCAGGTCGCGCACCTCGAGCAGCACGTCACCGATGCGTCCGCGATGCTCCACGGAGACCGAGGGCAGCTCCTCGATGACGCCCTGATCAAGGGAGACGTGTGCAGCCGGGACCGGGCCGTCCTGCGTCACCGATTGAGCCTCGGATCGAGCGCGTCGCGCAGCCCATCGCCAAGCAGATTGAATGCCAGCACCGTCAGCGTCAGCAGCAGCCCGGGGACCAGGATGAGATGCGGCGCGGAGAACAACTGGTTGCGCTCGAGGCCGATCATGTTGCCCCACTCGGGGATGTTCGGAGCCGCGCCCAGGCCCAGGAAGGAGAGGGCGGCCACTTCCAGGATTGCCGTGGCCACTCCCAGCGTGCCCTGCACCACCATGGGCGTCATGGAGTTGGGCACGATCCGGCGGCGGAGGATGCCCGCCCCTGACTCACCCAGGGCGCGTGCCGCGGTCACGTAGTCCTGTTCACGCACGGAGAGGACTGACGAGCGCATCACGCGCGCGTAGATGGGGATGGCCACGATGCCCACGGCCAGCATCGCGTTGTTGAGGCTCCGACCGAGAACGGTGACGATGACGATGGCCAGCAGCAGCGCCGGAAAGGCGATGAGGAAGTCCATCAGCCGCATCAGCACGTTGTCCAGCCAACCACCGGCGTACCCGCTGATGGCCCCGATGAGGCTGCCCACGATGATGGCGAAGACGACCGTCACGAGGCCCACGGTCAAGGAGATCTGTCCGCCGTAGATGGCCCGGCTGAAGACGTCACGGACGTTGCCGTCGGTGCCCAGCAGGACCTGTGGCTGCGTCTCGGGACAGCCCAGGAGGTAGATGCAGGGTGGCGTCCGCGGTCGCGCGCCCTCGCTGATGAGGACGGCCTCCGGCGCGTATGGCGCGATGAACCCGGCAAAGATGGCAGCCAGGGCCAGCACGGCCAGGATGAGCAGCCCCACCACCGCCGAGCGCTGGCGGAGGATGTTGCGCAGCGTCTCCCGCCAGCGGCTGGTGGGCCGGCTCTCGTCGCGTGCGCCAAGCGGCAGGGGAGCTGGCTCCGAGGCGCGGGCAGCCTGGCTGGCCGTCATGTCACGCGGATCCGCGGGTCGAGGAACCCGTAGCTGATGTCGACGATGAGGTTCACCACCACGTAGATGAGCGCGATGATCAGCGTGAAGCCCTGGATCACGATGTAGTCGCGGGCGGTGATCGACTCGAACACGGTGCGTCCCACTCCGGTCAGCCCGAAGATCGTCTCGGTCAGCACGGCGCCCGACAGAAGCGCCCCGACGGACAGCCCGATGACCGTGACCACGGGCAGCATCGCGTTCTTGAGTCCGTGTCGGAAGACCACCAGGCGGTTCTGCAGGCCCTTGGCGCGGGCCGTGCGGATGTAGTCCTGACCGAGGACATCCAGGAGGCTGGAGCGGGTCATGCGCGCGATGATGGCCATGGGGATGGTGCCCAGCGCGATGGCCGGCAGGATGAGGTGACGCAGCGCGTCCACGAAGAGGTCGAGCTGGAGGGTGACGATCCCATTCAGGAGGTACATGTTGGAGAAGAAGTCCAGCACCGTGCGGGGCACGCCACCGAGATGGGCGATGCCCCACGCCTCCGGGATCGACTGGAAGGCCAGACCCGGGCTCGTCCGACCGCTCGGCGGCAGCACGAATGGCGTGTCCCGCAGGAGGATGGCGAAGATGAAGGCGAGCAGCAGTCCCAGCACGAAGACGGGGATCGACACGCCCACATTGGCGATGACCATGGTCCCCACATCCGCCAGCGAATTGCGACGATAGGCGGAGATGATGCCGAGCGTCATGCCCAGCACGATGGCGAAGACGAGGGCCAGCAGGGTCAGCTCGACTGTCGTGGGTAGGCGCGCCAAGAGGATCTCGGTGACCGGCTGCCCGGTCCGGATCGACTCGCCGAAGTCACCGCGTGAAAGGGAACTGACGTAGATCACGAACTGCTCGTGCAAGGGTTCGTTCAGCCCGAAACGCTCGGCGAAGGCGGCGCAGGCGGCCGCCGTCGCGCGCTCCCCGAGAGCCGCCTGGCAGGGATCTGCCGGGATGACCCGGGCCAGCAGGAAGACGATCACGACCACGCCGGCCAACACGGGGATGCTCAGTAGCAGCCGGCGGAGGATGAAGCGGATCATGTCAGCGCGGTCGGTCCCCTAGCCAGGTGAAGCGGATATGGAAGAGGCGCCGCCACACGGGCGACGCCCCTTCCTGCTATCGGAAGCCTACTCCTCGGCGGGAGGTGTGTTGAGGTAGCCACCCCACAGGCCGCCCCAGTAGTAGAAGCCACTGGTGTTGCCGATGTGGAACGGGTTCGCGACGTCCCACTGGACGGCATAGCTGGCGACCACGTCGCCGGCGTCCAGGGTGGCTCCGTCATGGAACGTCACGCCCTCGCGGAGGGTGCAGGTCCAGACCGAGTTGTCCTCGTTGGGGTCGCAGCTCTCGGCGAGGGCCGGCTCGACTTCCGTGCCGTTGACCTCGTAGGCGTAGAGGCCCTCCATGACCTGCTCGCAGGCTCGGAGGCTCTCGCCGTCGGTCTCATCAGCGCAGTAGAGGCTGATGGGCTCGGCGTTCTGCATGAAGACCATCTGATCGCCCTGGGCGGGGGTCATGCGGGCCAGCTGCTCATTGCTGAGCGGCGAGGCCTGACCGCCCTGGACGCCCGCGAGATAGGCCGTGGCC
>JALZLU010000406.1 GCA_030858685.1 Chloroflexota bacterium
CCCATGAGATCGCCCGGCAGCGCCTCCGGCTCCTGCACCACGGCGGCGGCGAGGTGCTCTGCGTCGCGTTCGACGTGGCGTCACCCCGCCTGGAGACCGCCGGGCGTGCGATGTCACCGGACACGCCCCGCTTGACCGATCAGGGCTGGCAGCGGCTCACCGACCATCTCCACGCGGTCGCCCGCGACGCGATCGCCGCTGGGCACCGGACGGCGTTCCATCCCCATGCCGGCACGTACGTCGAGACCCCTGACGAGATCGCGCGCCTCGCCCGCTCCACGGACCCCGAGCTGGCCGGCATCTGCCTGGATGTCGGCCACTGTCTGGTCGGCGGCGGGGACCCCGTCGCGCAGATCCGAGAGCTGGGGCCGCGGATCACGCACGTGCACCTCAAGGATGTCGACCCGGACGTGCTGGCGCGCCTTCGTGCAGGAGAGATGGGCGGCTTCGACACAGCCATCCGAGCCCGCCTCTTCACGGAACTCGGCTCAGGCCTGCTGGACCTGGACGGCGTCCTGGCCGTCCTCATCGAGCTCGACTACCGGGGCTGGCTGATGGTCGAGCAGGACAGCGCCTGGGGGCCGCCGTCGGAGAGTGCCGCTATCGGGCGGCGTGTCCTGGCCGCTGCACTCCGTCGCCGGGCGCCGGCACGCGCCGCATGAGGCGGGCATGACCATCGCCACGAGGCGCGCATGAGGATCGCCCTGCTGGGGGCCGGCCGCATCGGCACCATGCACGCGCGGCTGCTCGCCCGGACGCCGGCCGTCGACCAGCTGATCATCGCCGACGCCATCCCGGGGCGCGCCCAGGCAGCGGCGCAGGAGCTCGGCCCGAAGGCCATCGCGCTGCCTGCGCTGGAGGCCACCTTCGACCATGCCGATGCCGTCGTCATAGCCGCCTCGACCGACGCCCACGCCGGTCTCATCCGCCTGGCCATCGAGCGAGGCCTGCCCACGTTCTGCGAGAAGCCGCTGGCCCACGACTTGCCCGCCACGATCGAGGTGGCCCAGGTCATCGAGCGGGCGGGCGTGCCCTTCCAACTGGGCTTCCAGCGGCGCTTCGACCCTGCCTACCGTGAGGCCCGCCGCATGGTCCGGTCGGGCGAGCTGGGCATGCTGTACGTCATCCGGCTGGCCGGACACGATCCGGCGCCGCCGCACGAGGCGTACATCCCGACCTCAGGCGGCATCTTCCGCGACTTCTCCATCCACGATTTCGATGTGCTGCGCTGGATGACCGGCGACGAGGTGACCGAGGTCTATGCTGACGGCGCCGTCCTCGGCTTTCCGGTGTTCGCCAAGTACGGTGACGTTGACACGGCGACCGCGATGTTGCGCATGAGGGCAGGCACGCAAGTGGTCCTCACCGTCACCAGGCACGACCCGCTGGGCTACGACATCCGCGCCGAGCTCTTCGGGTCGCGTGATTCGGTGAGCGTCGGCCTGGGGCCGCGGATGCCGCTTCGTTCCCTGGAACCGGGCGTCCCGCCGCCGGCCGGGCCGGCCTGGCCCGACTTCGTCCACCGCTTCGAAAGTGCCTACGCGGACGAGCTCCGCGCGTTCGTCAGCCTTGTCGCGGGTGAGTCGGATAGCCCGTGCACGGCACAAGACGGCGTCGAGGCTCTGCGCATCGCCGAGGCCGCCACGCGGTCTCTCCGCGAACACCGAGCGGTCGCTCTCGCAGAGGTCCTCGCGGGATCTCCGGGTCTCCCCCATCGGGAGGAGGAGGTGCTGTCGCCGAGGTAGATGCGGAGGAGATCCGTCAGGCATGGTCGCGCGTCACGGCCCTGCCATCGACCCATGGCGCACACCGCGGGATTCTTGGAGGAGGCAACACGGATGAACCTAGGAAGGACCTTGGTCGGGATCGCCATCCTGACCCTCGTCAGCGCAGCCTGTAACGTCGGCACGCCGGCACCGTCCGCCGGGGCGGGCGGCCTTGACGGGGCGCTCGTCGAGCGCAGCGCCATCACCATCGAGATCGTCACGCACGGCCAGGCCATCGACGGCTTCTGGGGCGTCGTGCGCAACGGCGTTCAGGCGGGCGGCGCGGACATGGGCGTCGCCGTCAACTACAGCGCCCCGGCCGCCGAGAGCGACATGGTCGCGATGTCCCAGCTCATCGACGCAGCGGTCGCCAAGCGGCCCACCGGTCTGGTGGTCTCCATCCCGAACCCCGATGCCCTCGGGCCCGCCATCGAGAGAGCCGTTGCCGCAGGCATCCCCGTCGTGTCGATGAACTCCGGATCGGACGCCTTCCGCGACCTGGGAGTGCTCGCCCACGTCGGCCAGACCGAGTACGAGGCCGGCTTCGGCGCCGGCGAGCGTTTCGCTGAAGCCGGCGTCCAGAACGCCGTCTGCTTCAACCAGGAGGTAGGCAACCAAGCGCTGACACTCCGCTGCAACGGGTTCTTCATGGGCCTCACCGGCAGTGAAGATGGCGAGGTCCTTCAGGGCAACATCGCCGATCCGGCCGCCATGCAAGCGACCATCGAAGCCGCCCTGTCCGGCGACCCCACCATCGACGGCGTCCTCACCCTCGGGCCGTCCGTCGCCGTGCCAGCTCTGGCCGCGGTGGAAGCTTCCGGCCGGGATGTCCAACTGGCCACGTTCGACCTCAGCGCTGACGTCCTGGCCGCCATCAGGGACGGGAATATGGCCTTCGCGGTCGATCAGCAGCAGTTCCTCCAGGGGTATCTGCCCATCGTCATCCTCACCAACTATGCCGAGACCCGGAACCTCCCCACGGGCAACGGCCAGGGCCTCGTGATGACCGGGCCGGGCTTCGTCACGGCGGACACGGCCGAGGACGTCATCGCACTGGCCGCCGAGGGTCTTCGCTGACCCAGGCGGCATCCTGCGCCGGACGAACGGCGCACGGGGAGGGGTCGGATCCATCCGGCCCCTCCCCTCGATAGGAGGGAGGAACGGCCACGACGACCACCGGCGATGCGACACCCACCGCGGGGTCGGACAGAATGCGACGGATCCCTCTGTCGCAGCGCCTTCTGGCCCGCCCCGGCGCCGGTGCCGTCCTCATCACCATCTTCGTCTGGCTGGTCTTCGCCGGCATCTCCATCGTCACCGGCAGCCGGACCTTCCTGACACTCGAGGGAACGCTCAGCTACCTGGATGTGGCGGCCCAGGTGGGCATCGTCGCGACGTCCGTGGCGCTGCTCATGATCGCTGGGGAGTTCGACCTTTCGATCGGCTCATTGGTCGGCTTCGCAGGCATCGTCATCGGCATCGGCGTGACCGAGATGGGGATGCCCGTCTGGGCGGCCATCCTCACGTCACTGGTCCTGACGACGCTCCTCGGGGCGGTCAACGGGATCATCGTGGTGCGCACGGGGCTGCCCTCGTTCATCGTCACGCTGGCCACGCTCTTCATCATCCGCGGCCTGACCATCGTCCTGACCGCGGAGGTGACCAACATCACGTTCATCTCCATCGACCGCACGGTGATCGAGAACGACCCCATCGCGTGGCTCTTCAACTGGAGCAGCGGGAATCTGAAGGTCTCGGTCTTCTGGTGGCTGCTCATCGGCGCCATCGGTGCCTACCTGCTGGCCAAGACCCGTTTCGGCAACTGGGTCACGGGGGTGGGCGGCTCGCCCGCCGCGGCGCGCAACCTGGGCGTCCCGGTCGCTCGGGTGAAGGTCGCGCTGTTCGCACTGACGGCGTTCTCGGCGGGCATCCTGGCGACCATCCAGAGCATGACCTTCTACTCGGCTGATGTCCTCCGCGGCAGGGGCATCGAGCTCGACGCGATCACCACCGCGGTCATCGGCGGCTCCCTGCTCACGGGCGGCTACGGCTCGGTCATCGGGGCGGCGATCGGGGCGCTGTCATTGGGCATGGCCCGCATCGGCATCGTCTTCGCGAACATCAACGCGGACTGGTACACCATCGCCATCGGCACGCTGCTGCTGGTGGCGGTCGTCCTCAACAACGGGATCCGGCGCCGCTTCGCCGGCATCCGCTGAGCGAGGGGGCACACGATGAGCATCTCCACCACCAACGACGCGCCACTCGACGCGCCACTGCTCGAGGCCCGTGGCGTGTCCAAGTACTTCGGCGCCGTGGTGGCCCTGGAGGGCGTGAACCTGGAGGTCCGTGCCGGTCGGATCACCTGCCTCCTTGGGGATAACGGCGCTGGCAAGTCCACGCTCATCAAGGTCCTCTCCGGCGTCCACCAGCCGGATGATGGGACGCTCGCGGTGGACGGCACGCCGGTGCGCTTCAGCGCACCACGCGATGCGCTCGATGCGGGCATCGCCACGGTGTACCAGGACCTGTCCGTGATGCCCCTGATGAGCATCAGCCGAAACTTCTTCCTGGGCAATGAGCCCACGGTCGGCGTGGGGCCTTTCCGCCGTTTCGATGGCGCCAAGGCAGGCGCCATCGCCCGCGAGGAGATGCGCAAGATCGGCATCGATGTGCGCGACACGAACCAGTTGGTGGGCACGCTCTCCGGTGGGGAGCGCCAGACGCTGGCCATCGCCCGGGCGGAATACTTCGGGGCGCGTGTCCTGATCCTGGATGAGCCAACGTCCGCGCTCGGGGTGAAGGAGTGCGCCATCGTCCTTCGGCACGCTATCTCGGCGCGGAACCGGGGCCTGGGGGTGATCTTCATCACGCACAACGTGCAGCACGCGCTGCCCATCGGCGACACGTTCACCATCCTGGCGCGGGGCCGCGCCGGGGGCACGTTCCGCCGCGGCGAGCTCGACGGGGAGCGGCTGCACAGCCTGATGGGTGGGGGCTCGGAGTTGGAAGAGCTCCAGGCCGACCTTGAGGTCTTGGCACGTCGTGAGGAGCGCGGTGAGCCCGTGCCCACCGTGCCCCTGGAAGCGGAGGTCGGGGAGGTCGAGGCCGGGGAGGTCGAGGCCCGGGAGGTCGAACCTCCTTACCGGACCGTCGACGACGACGAACGTTCGTAGGCCGACCATGGCGGCGACCATCGCGGACGTCGCCCGCCGGGCGGGCGTGTCGACGGCTACCGTCAGTCGTGTCCTCGCGGGCGTGGGGCGGGCTCGGCCGGAGACCCGCAAGCGCGTCGAGGCCGCCGCGGTCGAGCTGGAGTACCGGCCATCGGGAATCGCTCGCTCGCTGAAGTCGCGCACCACGCGGACGCTGGGTCTGATCGTCACGGACATCGAGAACCCGTTCTTCCCGGAGCTCGTGCGCGCCATCGAGGACGCCGCGCGAGCCGCCGGCTACGCCGTCCTGCTGTGCAACGCGGACGACGACCCGGACCGGGAAGCCGCCTACCTCGACCTCCTCGTGGAGCGGCGCGTCGACGGGGTGGTGATAGCCGCGTCCAGCCTGGGGTCACATCATCGCGAGTGGCTCGCCTCGCCGCCGTTGCCGGTGGTGCTCGTCAACACGACCGCGCACGGCGTCGCCCTACCTTCGATCGTCTCGGACAATCTGGCGGGAGGACGACTTGCCGTTGAGCACCTGTTCGAGCTGGGGCATCGGCGGATCGGATATCTCCAGGCGCCGCGTAACCCGGACAGCGGGGACCGGCTGGCCGGGGCCCGGGCCGCCTTCAGAACCGCGCGACGGTCGACCCGGGAACTCGTCCTGGCCTCGGGCGAGCCAGGCGTGGCGGGCGGTGAGCGCGCCACGCTCGAGCTGCTGGCGCGCGCACCCGGACTGACGGCGATCTTCGCCTATAACGATCTCATGGCCATCGGCGCGATGCGTGCCATCAAAGCGTCGGGCCGTCACGTGCCCGGGGACGTCAGCGTCATCGGCTTCGACGACGTGGCGCTGGCAGGTTTCGTGGACCCGCCGCTGACGACCATGGCTCAATCGACCGCCGAGCTCGGCCGCTGGGCCTTCGAGCGCCTTTCGCGGTCGCTTTCCGGGTCGCTCTCGGGTCCGCAGGAGCAAGGTGGATCGGGCTCGGGGAGGGCGGAGGATATCGTCCGGCTACCGGTCAAGCTGGTGATCCGCCAGTCGACCGGGCGGGCGCCTGAGCGTGGCGGAGGGAGTGTCGTGCGACCGTATGAGTCGGGTCGGGGCACCAGGGGTGAGGCGAGCCGTCACGGCACGGCCCGGCGGACGTGACACGGCGGTCCAACGCGGATCACCCGGCGGGCCCAGCGATCCGAGAGCGGCCAGATGGTCAACGAGTCCGGGGGAAGCCCAGATCGACCTGCGACGTGCCGGGATCGGGCCAACGCGACGTGATGACCTTGGAGCGTGTGTAGAACTGGACGCCTTCCGGCCCGTACATGTTGAGATCGCCGAAGAGCGAGTCCTTCCAGCCGCCGAAGGAGTAGTACGCCACGGGCACGGGGATGGGCAC
>JALZLU010000425.1 GCA_030858685.1 Chloroflexota bacterium
GGGGGCGCGCAGATCGCGGTTGGAGTAGGGCGAGTGCTCCAGCAACTGGCCCCAGTCGTTGCGGTAGCGCTTGGGCGAGACGATCTCCGTGGGCGATTCGAGATACAGGATCCGATGCTCCGCGCCGTCGTCGGGCTCCAGCCGCCAGGTCGTGCCGATGGGGATGACCAGATAGTCGCCGGGTCCGTAGCTCAGCGAGCCGAAGTTGCTCTCGAACGTGCCCGAGCCCTGGTGGAAGAAGAGCAGCTCGTCAGCCTCCCCGTTACGGTAGAAGCGGTCCGCGGGCAGGGCCTCTGCCGGCCGGATGACGCCCATCAGCACATCGCTGTTGTAGAAGAGCGGCACCCGGCCGGAGACGACGTCGCCGCGCGGCTCCAGGCCGCCCGACTTCACCAGCCGGTGGTGGTGGGCATCGCCATCGGCGGCTTCGAGACGTACCTCGGCCACGGGTTCGATGCGGTGCGTCTCGGTCGGTGGGCGCAGGTGGTAGAGCAGCGATGAGCGACCGTGGAAGCCCTCCATGCCGAAGAGCTCCTCGGCGTAGAGCGAGCCGTCCGGCGCCCGGTGCTGCGTGTGGCGCTTGTGCGGCACGTTGCCGCGACTGACGTAGAACATGCGGCTGGCCAACCTCCTGGCCGACAGTCTACGGCTGCCGATCATGCCCGTGAGCGTTTTCGCTCGATGGTCGTTGAACGCTGCGCTGGAATGGTCCGTATCCCCGGATGGACACGCTCCGGCATGTGGCCGGAGGTGACGCGACAAGGGAGATCACATGCGAACCGGCACGAAGTGGGCGCTGCTCGGCGCCCTGGCACTGAGCACGATGGGCGCAGCGCCCGTGAGTGCGACGAACGATCGCGGCGACCGCTGCGACGCCAGCGCCCGCAACGCGGTGAGCAGCTACAGCAGGAATGATCTGCTCGTCTTCGGACTCACCTTCAACCAGCGTCTCGTCTGTTTCCAGTCAAGCGATCCGCGGGATGCCGACCAGGTCGGTCCGATCCGTGGCCTGGCGGGCGACGCACGACTGGTGGGCATCGACTTCCGCAACGCCAACGGCGAGCTCCACGGCCTTGGTGACGAGGGCGGCATCTACATCACCGACACCTCGGATGCTTCGGCCGACAAGGTCGACCAGCTGACCATCGAGCTCTCCGGCGAGCACTTCGGCGTCGACTTTAACCCCGCCGCGGACGCACTTCGAGTGACCGGCGACGATGGCCAGAACCTGCGCCATCCCTTCGCGGGGCCGACTGCCGGGACGACCGTCAATGACGGCACGCTCAAACTATCGGGGATGACGGGACAGCGATCGACGGCGGCACGTTCCTCGGCGTCAACGGGCCGATGGTGTGCAACCTGAATGCCGCCATCTGCCCCCAGGTCACCCACCTGGAGATCGCCACGCAGGAGGGCGTGATGGTCCTCCAGGCCGAGCTGACAGGCGCCTCGGCATGAAACGTTAACGTTGCGCACATAGCGCGTTAACATCGGCCCATGGCAGGGCAGGAGACACAGAAGGAACGCATCGACCGGGAGCTCATCGAGCTCCTCAACGAGCTTCGGGTGGCGCTGCCGGGCGTCCAGGTCCTCTTCGCCTTCCTCCTGGTACTGCCCTTCCAGCAGGGTTGGGCGGAGGCGACCTCCCTTCAGGAAGCGGTTTACTTCGTGGCGCTACTGTCCAGTGCCCTGGCCGGTGCACTTCTCATCGCACCATCCGTGTACCACCGGTTGAACTTCAGGCGAAAGGTGAAAGAGCAGATGCTCTTCGATGCCAACCGCATGCTCATCGCCGGCACGGTCTTCATGTCCGGTGGGATCTCCGCCTCGCTCTTCGTCATCACCGACGTGATCTTTGGCACCCTCGCCGGCATGATCACGCTGGGCGCGTCTGCGCTGTTATTCCTTATGCTGTGGTATCTCTTCCCGCTCCACCGCCGTGGCGAGCCCGACGACACCCAGACCGACGAGGGCTGAGTCCGACCAATAGGGCCCCCTCAGGCGTCTGGTCGCTCCACGATGGGGTTGGTGAGTGCGCCCAGCCGGTCCACTTTGAGCGTGACCGTGTCGCCTGGCTGGAGCCACCGACCGAAGCCGGATCCGTCCTTGATCTCCAGGAGGCAGCCCGTACCCATCGTGCCGGAGCCGATGAGGTCACCAGGCCGGAGCCGAGCATCGGCCGAGGCACGGGCGAGCATCTCGCCGAAGGTGAAGTCGATGTCCGCCCAGTTACCGCGGCTGAGCTCCTGGCCATTGACTTCGGCCGTGGCGGTCAGCGCGTAGCCCTTGTCTCGGCGTGCGTCCGAGAGCTCGTCGGGCGTGACCAGGCACGGACCGAACGATGCCGCGAAATCCTTGCCCTTGGCCGGCCCGAGCCGCACGGTCGTCTCGTCGCGCTGCAGGTCGCGCGCTGACCAGTCGTTGAAGATGGTGTAGCCGCCGATAGCCTCTTCCGCCCGCTCCGGCGGCAGGTCGACGGCCGGTGTATCGATCAGCGCGGCGATCTCGAGCTCGTAGTCGAGTTCGTGCGATCCTCGAGGGCGCCAGACGGGATCGCCCGGACCCCGCACTTCGGAGACATTGCCGAAGTAGAAGATGGGTAGCCGATACCATGCCTCTGGCACCTCCTGGCCGCGGCGACCCCACATCGTCGCCACATGCCGCTCGAAAGCGTAGAAATCGCGCAGGCTGCCGGGTCGGAGGATGGGTGGACCGAAGGTCAGGTCGGCGGGGTCGAGCGTGAGGTCTTCGTCCGTGCTCCGTGAGCCGTCCGGAGTGCTGAAGGGGTCGGCAAGCGCCCGCAGCGCGTCCACCCGGGCGCCTGCCGCCAGGTGAGCGTCCAGGGTGGTCACCGGCGCGCGGAAGAGCGGGTAGTTGTGGGGAAGGCTCGGGTAGTCACGGACCAGGCGGCGCCGCGCCGGTTCCAGGTCCAGCCAGCGGCCGCTCGACAGGGCCACTGCCAGGCGGTAGGGCGTGCCGGCGGGAGCGTGGCGCTCGCGGACGTGGGCGATCCTCATGACGCGGCGATTCTAGTCGGGCGTCGCCTTCGAGGGTGGTTCGCTGCGCCGCGCGCTGATGGGGAGTAGAGTCACTAGCGATATGCAATCGACTAGCCGAGAGGGCGAACCGCAATGACCGCGACCACGCAGAACCCCCGCGCGATGATCGGCAATGGCCGGGTCATCGATCTCACCACGACTGGACGGCACTCCGGTGAGGCCAAGCGCATCGAGATCGTGATCTTCTCGCTGGACGGCCGACTCTACATCTCGGGCATGCCCGGCCCGCGCGCCTGGCTGGCCAACGTGGCGGCCGACCCGCGTGTCACCGTGCATCTCAAGGGTGACGTCGAGGCGGATCTCCCAGGTCGGGCCCCGCGTCATCACCGATCCTGAGGAGCGGCGCCCGCTGCTTCAGCGCATCACCCGCCACTGGCGCCGTGAACGTGACGTGGAGGCGTTCGTGGCCACCAGCCCGCTCATCGAGGTCGTGTTGGAGGAGCCTGTCACCGCTTGAGTCAGGGGTTGGCCGTCAGCCGCCGACCGGGTCACCCTCCACGTGGCCGACCGCCCGCGTGCAGAGCGCGCACTCTGTAGTGCTACCCCCGGTAGCGCAAGCGGAACGCGCCTCGCCGCGGCCCGCCGGCCGCACCCGCCGGGCCGCCGCCTAGCTCAGTTAGAGGTTGCCGCGCAGCGCCTGCTCGCGCTCGATCG
>JALZLU010000433.1 GCA_030858685.1 Chloroflexota bacterium
GGTGGGACCTTGGGATCATGATGACGGAGATGGGCACCTCCCCGCGCTGCGCGCTGCACCGTATTCATGCCACCTAGCGCGGCACCACCAATGCTTGACTGCCCGGTTCAGCCTTGCACGATGGCTGGGTGGCACCACTGCCCAGCGAGCCGCTCGGAGAAGCGCAGGAAGCGACCGGGAGGGAGCGAATGATCCCCATCTCCCGGCTAGGCCGGCTGGCCTCAGCGCGCCGGGACAGGTGCCGGAGCGGGGGCCTGGGAAGGTGCCGTGTCGGCCCCGGCCGCAGCCTCGCCACGGATGCGTGCGGCCTGCTCACGCAGTGCCGTCAGCTCGCGGCGCTGGCCTTCTAGGCGTGCCTCCGTCTCGGTTGCCAGAGCTTCGAGGTCCTGACGCTGCTGCTGCAGCGCCGTCACCTGCGCACGCACGGTCTGCTCATCCTGGCGGGCCTGCTCGAGGTTCTGCTGCGCGGCCTGGATGGCATTGGCGAGTTCCTGCGCGCGCTGCTCCGCCTGCTGCAGTCGAGCGGCTGCCGCCTCGGCAGCCTCGGTGCCCTGGGTGAGCCGGGTTGTCGCCTGCTCCACCGCCGTCCGGCGGGCGGCGAGATCGGTATCGGCGGCCATGGCCGCATCGCGCGCTGCCTGCAGGCGCTGCTGCTCCGCCGCAACCTGCTGGCGCAGTTCCTGAAGCTGCTGCTCGGCGTTCCGCAGGCTCGTGCCGAGTTCGGCACTGCGTGTCTCGAGGGCCTGTGTTGCGGCGACGGATGCCTCTCGCGCCGTATTCACCTGGGCGAGTTCGGTCTGTGCCTGTTGCATCATGCCCCGGCGGTCAGCCAGCGCCGCCTCGGCTTCATTGACCGCTTGGCGGAGTTGCTCCAGCCGGCCCTCGGTGGTGCCGATGGCTCCGGTCAACTCGGTGGCGCGCATCTCGAGCCCGCGGATGCGGCCCGTGGCCTCCTCGGCGGCACGCGTGGTCTCGGCGAGACGTGCCGAAGCCGCCTCCAGCGCAGCGCGGCGCTCGGCCTGGCTGGAGTCCAGTACCTGTGCCTGTTCATTCAGCGCCTGGAGACGCTGCGTCTCACCCGCGATGGAACCGGCAAGTTCGGTCGCCCGGGCCTCGAGGGCGCGGAGGCGGCTTGCCTCGGTTTCCGCCGCGCGGGTGGTTTCGGCCAGCCTTGCCGTCGCCTGCTCCATGGCGGCACGTCGCGCGGACAATTCGGCATCGGCGGTGTTCAGCCGCTCCTGCAGGGCCGCCACGCGCTGCTCAGCCGCCGAACCCTGCTGGCCAAGCTCGCCGAGCCGCTGCTCCGCGGCCTGCAGGGCCGTGCGCAATTCCGCTTCCCGCGCCTCGGCTGCCCCGCGCGCCTGCTCGACCGTAGCCAGTTCCGCACGGCCGGTCACCAGGCGTTCATTGATGGCGGCAAGGTCGCCGCTGGTTTGGCGTTCCGTGGCCAGGCTGGCTCGCAACTCCGTCACCTGCTGCTCCAGCGTTGCCATGTTCGTCTCGGCCGCGGTCAGGGCCTCGGCCCGTTCGGAGGCACGGCTGTTGCGTTCGATCATCAGGCCCCAGCCGGCGATGGCCAGGATCAACAGCACGCCGAGCGCAATGAGCGCTGCCCGGGGCCAGGTCGATATGGGTGTCATGTGTCCGTTCCTCTTTGCATCATCTCCTGGTCAACGCCGTCAGGAACATTTCAGTGGCAGGTTAGCGCGAAGCGCGCGTCCATCTTCTGCACCACATTCGGCCGGAGGCCGCCGGCTGCCAGTGAGGATCGGGGGGTGTGTACGGCTGAACCTCCCAAGGTTTTTTGCCGGAGGCCGATTTACTTGGGTTACGGCGCTAAGGCGGGTGCCATTGCTGCGGGTGATGCCCTCGGGGACCATGACCAAGCGGGGATGCGCAGGTCGAGGACGATGCAGCGAGACGGTCCTCGGCCTAGTCCGGGCGGCCAAGGACCTGGAGGCCGACGAGCAGGCTGGTCGAGAGGGTGACGGTGCCGGGGCCGAGGGCAGGGCAGGAGGGCGTCGGGCGCGAGATGATCGGCTGTTCCCCCATTCCGTCCCGAAAGTTGGATTAAAGGACGGAATATTTGGCCGCCGATGATGAGCGCCAAGCCAGGGCCAAGGCAGCCAGGGAAAAATAGTAAAATCAGGGATTAGCCAGAAGCCGCGGTCGATCGGTAGCGTTAAGATAAGTTATCGTGCCCAAGTAAAGAAAAGCGGTAGATTGCCCGGATTGAAAGAGGGCAGGGGTGAGCAGGAAGCCAAGAAAGCCCCCAGCGCGATTGCCAAGCAGGGTTCTGTCAGAGCTCGCGCCAGACGGCCCGTTTGGCTGGCCGGGGCGGCGTTGGTAGGCTCCGGGACAAGGGGAACGG
>JALZLU010000019.1 GCA_030858685.1 Chloroflexota bacterium
GCACCATGCGGATGCCGATGACCTTGCCGCTCTCGTCGCCCAGCACCTCGAGGGGGCTGGCCAGGAACTCCATGTTCACGCCTTCGCGCTCGGTCTCGCCCAGCTCCTCCTCATCGACCACCAGCTCAGAGCGGGTGCGGCGGTAGGCGATGGTCACGTTCTGGGCTCCGTGACGCAGGCTGGTGCGCGAGCAGTCCATGGCCGTGTAACCGCCGCCGATGATGACCACGTCGTTACCCACCACGAGCGGCTCGCCCAGGTTGGCCTTCTTCATGAAGTCGACGCCGTACTGGATGCCGTCCAGGTCCCCACCTGGCACGTCCAGGCCCACCGCGTCCATGGCCCCGGCGCAGATCGCGATCGAGTCGTAGCGCCCCTGCAGCTCCTCGAAGGTGATGTCGCGGCCGATGCGCACGCCGTAGCGGAAGGTCACGCCCAGCCGCTCCGTGAGCGCCACGTCCGCCTCGATGGCCTCGCGCGGCAGGCGGAAGGCGGGCACACCGATGAGCATCGTGCCGCCGGCATAGGGCAGCTCGTCATAGACCGTCACCTGGTGGCCGGCCACGGCCAGCTCACGGGCCACGGCGATGCCCGCCGGTCCCGCGCCGACCACCGCCACGGTCGTGTCGCGTGGCGTGATGGCGGGCATGTCGTCCGGGATGCCTGAGGCCTGGTGCCACTCGAAGAGGAAGCGCTTCATGGCCCGGATGGCCAACGGCCGATCGATGTCGCCCCGGCGGCAGGCCCGCTCACACGGCGCGGAGCAGACGTAGGCGCACATGGCGGCCACGGGATTGGGCTCACGGGCCAGGATGTAGCCCTCTTCGAAGCGGCCCTCAGCGGCCAGATTGAGATAGCCCCGGCAGTTCGTGCCGACGGGGCAACCTTCCTGGCACTCGATGTTGCATTGGAGCCAGGAAGCGTTGACAGGCTGAACGAGGAATTCCTGGTTGGGGTCGATGGCCAAGTGGGGTCTACGCCTCTCGCTGGGGGAGCGTCGCGGCTCGTGTCGCCACCGAGACGAATCTACCATCGGACCCCTCACGGCGCTGCCCCCGACGAGGGTGAGGCGTGGTCATATGACCCGGGGGTCTGAGCCATGCCCCGGGCCAATGCCGGTTGGTCATGCGAGGGGACCCGGGGCCGCTACCTAGGGCAACTCCACCACGCGGAAGGCTTCGGCGGCCTCCGTGCCGATAAGGGCGCCGGCTTCGCGTGCCCACTCGCGGACGCGTGCCTCGAGGTTCTCAGGCTCCTTGATCTGGCTCTCATGCGCGCGCAAGGCGGCCACGCGAGCGTCTAGGCTGGCCGTGGTGTCGACCCAGGCGTTTGCCTTGTCGGTCCAGAAGAAGTAGAGCCAGCGCACGAGATGCTTGTCCAGACCCTCGTCGGTGGCCAGGTGCGGGAAGGCCATCGGGTTACGCGCGGCCGGGTATACCGCGTCGAGCGCCGCCATGGCCGCTGCCCGGTGATCGGTGTGCTGCACGTACCCGTCGTCATGGATGAGCACGGTGGGGTCCATCGTCAGCACGGCGTCGGGCCGAAAGGTCCGGATAAGACGCACCAGTTGCTCGCGCAGTGCGAGGTCGTTCTGGAGGGCGCCATCGGGCCGATGCAGGAAGGTGACCTGCCGGTAGCCGACGATCTCCGCCGCCGCCCGCTGCTCCCGCTCACGCAGGCGTGCCAGCTCCAGGGGGTCGATGCGCGGGTCCTCGCCGCCCGCGTCTCCGCTGGTGCAGCAGACGAGCTCAGCCACGGAGCCTGCGCGGACCCAGCCAGCGACCGTGGCGGCCGGACCGAAGTCCGCATCATCGGGGTGCGCGACGATGACCATCACGCGCTCGGGGCGGCGCTCATCCGCCTGATGCGGCGGGCTATCCAGAGGTGCGGAAGGAGCTGTGTCAGCCACACCGGACGGGTCCGCCGGGAGCTCGTGAGACGTGTCGGGGGGAGTACTTTGCATGGTCGCGAATGGCCCCTTGCGCAGAGTCGGCGGAGATGTATGCTTCAGACGAGACATCGCTCGTCTCCCCCCACGAGCGATGTCTCCTTTTCTTTGTCAGCTCAGAGGCGCCGAGCGGGCTTCGGCCAGCGCCGCCAGGACCTCCGCGGCATGGCTGTCAGGGTCGACCTTGGGCCACACCCGGGCCAGCCGTCCGGACGGATCGACCAGGAAACTGGCGCGCTGCACACCCCAGTACGTCTTGCCGTAGTTGCGCTTCTCCACCCAGCAACCGTAGGACTCGGCAACGCGATGCTGCTCATCCGCCAGCAACGTGAAGGGCAGGCCGTACTGGGCCTTGAAGGCAGCCTTGCTGCGGCTGCCCAGGATGCTGATGCCCCATGTCTGGGCGTCCAGGGCCTGCATCTCGGCATCGGCGTCGCGCAGCACGCAGGCTTCCCGGGTACAGCCCGGTGTGTCGTCCTTGGGATAAAAGAAGAGCAGCAGCCAATGGCCGCGCTCCTGCGACAGCGTGCGCGACTGCCCGGTGTCATCGGGAAGTGTGAAGTCGGGGGCCTCGTCGCCGACCTGGGGCATGGGGCGAGGGGCGGTCTCGGTGGTCATGACAGCAGGTTAGCGCGATGCGGACGTCGTGGCAGAGGCGGCGCTGCCGCGTCGGTCAACACGCTCGCCCGCTGAGCGGAACGACCGCTGGAGGACGCGGCCAGGGTCGCCCGCCGACCGGCTCGCACATCGACGTGTCATTCCGAGACCGGCAGCACGAGGATGCCATCCGGTTCGATGCTCAGGCGGAGTGGCTCGCCCGGCGCCGGTAGCGGATGCCAGCGTGCCTCCACGTCCAGCGTCGGAGCCCCTTCGACGGCCACTCCCAGCCGGACATGGTCGCCGCGGAAGAGACGGGCCTTCACGATGCCGCGGATAGGGCCGGCTGGATCGGGGATGAATGCCGTGGGTCGCAGCACCAGGCGGCACTCACCCTCCGGCAGCGCAGCGCTGACCGGCACGGTTCCCCAGTGTGTGACCGCCCGCCCGTCACGCACCAGCGCCGCGGTCACATTGCGGAAACCCAGGAAGCGGGCGACCCACTCACCCGGCGGCTGAGCCCAGAGCTGGTCCGGGGCGCCATCGGCCACGACCCTCCCCTCGTGCAGGATGATCGAGCGATCAGCGATACCCAGCGCCTCCTCCTGGTCGTGCGTCACATAGATCGCGCTGGCGCCGATGGCACGCACGATCTCTCGCAGCTGGAGTGGCAGCCGCTCGCGCAGCGCCCGATCCAGAGAACCCAGCGGCTCGTCCAGCATGAGCAGCCGCGGGCTGGGCGCGATGGCACGGGCCAGGGCGACCCGCTGCTGCTCGCCGCCGGACAACCGGGTGACGGTGCGCTTGGCCATGCCGCTCAACCCGACCAGCTCCAGCACCTCCGCGACGCGCGTCCTCATCGGCGCCTCTGCCATCCGTTGCATGCGCAGACCGAAAGCCACGTTGTCGAATACGTCGCGGTGCGGGAACAGCGCGAAGTCCTGGAACATCAGGCCGAAGCCACGTTCGTGGACGGGCACGCGAGCAAGGTCACGCCCATCCCAGCTGACCGAACCGCCATCCGGGGAGGCGAGTCCGGCGATCACGCGCAAGAGGCTGGATTTGCCCGAGCCGCTGGGCCCGAGCACGGTCACCAGCTCGCCCTCCGCCACCAGGAGGTCGACGGAGTCGAGCACCTGGAGCTCGCCGTAACGAAGGCTCACGCCGTCGATGGTCAGCATGGGGCGCGCCTGGGCGAGCGCATCAGAAGGCCGTCGCCGCTTCGCCGCGCCAGCGTTCGATGAGCAACACGGCTGCCGCCGTGAGGATCATCAGGATCGTGCTCATGGCCATGGCCTGCGCGAAGTTCAGGGCACCAGGCTGGCCCAAGAGCCGGAAGATGGCGATGGGCACGGTAGGCACGTCCGGACGGGCGATGAAGAGCGTGGCGCCGAACTCGCCCAGGGAGACGGCGAAGGCGAAGCCGCCGCCGACCAGCGCGGCACGCGCGATGACCGGGGCGTCCACCTCCAGCCAGGTGCGCCGGGGCGAGGCGCCCAGGACCGAGGCCGCCTCGCGCAGTCGCGGCCGGATCGCGCGGATGAGCGGCGCCGTGGCGCGTACCACGAATGGCATGGCAACCAGCGTGTGGGCGATGGGGATGAGCAGCGGCGATGTGCGCAGGTCGAGGGGCGGCTGGTCCAGCGCCACGATGAACCCAAAGCCAAGCGTCACCGCCGACGTCCCCAGCGGCAGCATCAGCAGGGCATCCAGCCCGCGTGAGCCCCAGCCGCGCCGATACGCGATGACCGATGCGGCCAGCAGGCCCAGCACTGCCGCGAGCGCCGCGGTGATCGCCGCGAAGAGTAGGGAATTGCCGATGGCCTCCGCCGGAGGAACGAACGACCCGGCCCGTCCGCTGGCCTCGAACAGTGCGCGGTAGGCGGCCAGTCCGTGACCCTCGCCCGCCGCGAACGAGCGCTCCACCAGCACGAGCAGCGGCAGGGCGAGGAGCAGCCCCATGGAACCCAGCGTTGCGCCCACCACGAAACGGCTGCGCCGGCCGGTCACGGGCTGGGTCACGTCTGCCGCCGGGCGCAGGCGCTGTTCGAAGATGAGTCGGTCCTGCAGGCGGCCATAGACCAGGAGGAGCAGGAGCACGCTGCCCATCTGCAGCAGTGCCAGGGCCGCCGCCACGGGCAAGTCCAACAGGAGTGCCGTGGTGCGGTAGATCTCGACCTCCAGAGTGGCCGTGCCCGGGCTGCCCAGCAGCAGGATGACGCCGAATGAGGTGAAGGTGAACAAGAACACGATGGCCGCGGCCGAGGCGATGGCTGGTCGCAGCAGAGGCAGCGTCACCTGGCGGAACGCGGTCCAGCGGGTCGCGCCCAGCACCCGCGCCGCTTCCTCCGTGCGTGGGTCCAGGTTGGACCAGATGCCGCCCACCAGGCGCAGCACGACGGCGTACAGGTAGAACACGTGCGCCAGCAGGATGGCCCCGAGACTGCCCTCCATCCGCACCACCGGTCCGGGCACTCCCAGCAGGGTCGCCAGATCGTTGAGCGGGCTGCGCGGCCCCAGCAAGGCCAGGAATGCGGAGGCCACCACGACCGTGGGCAGCACGAAGGGCACGGTCGTGGCCGCGCGCAGGAGCCGCTTCCCGCGAAAGCGGTATCGCGCGAAGACGTAGGCGCCCGGCAGCGCGACGACCACCGTCAGCACCGTGGAGAGCGCCGCCTGCCAGAGCGTGAAGCGCAGCACGTCCACGGTCCGCGGCGCGAACCAGGTCTCCAGCACGCGTCCGCCGTCACTCCCCTCGCCGCCGAAGATCCCCAGGCCAACGATGGAGGCCACGGGGTAGGCGAAGAAGAGCAGCAGGAAGAGCAGCGGCGGCGCGCCCAGCAGGAGCGCTCCGCGGCGGCTCAGCGCAGGACGGTTTCCGTCCACTCCGCGATCCATCGCTGTCGGTTCTCCTCGACCACGTCCATGGGCAGCTCCAGCGGATCCTCGACGACCTGCGCGTGCTGCACGAAGGCCTCGGGCAGGACCGCGTCACCGCGCACGGGGTAGACGAACATCTCCAGCGGGATGGCCTCCTGGACGGGGCGAGAGAGCAGGTAGTCGATGAAGCGGCCGGCCAGCTCAGCCTCCTCCGTGCCCTGCAGGATGCCCGCGAACTCGACCTGGCGATAGCAGCCGTCGAGGACCACGGCAGTCGGCGCTTCGGTCACGGCCGATTCGGCGAAGACGACCTCGGCGGCCGGGCTGGAGGCATACGACACGACGATCGGCCGATCGCCTTCGCCAGCACCACCGGAGAAGCGGCCGTAGTAGGCGTCCTCCCAGCCATCCGCGACGAGCACGTCGTTCTCGCGCAGGGCCGCCCAATAGTCGCGCCAGCCACCCTCGCCGAACCTGGCCACGGTCGCCAGCAGAAAGGCGAGCCCCACCGACGAGGAGGCCGGATCCTGCACCACCGACATGCCGCGGTACTCCGGCAGCGTCAGATCCTGGAGGCTCTGCGGTGCCGGCGGATCGCCCGCCGCGAAGGCCTCACGGTCGATGTTCAGGCAGACCTCGCCATGGTCGATGGGCGTTACTCGCTGACGGTCGTCTACCTTGAAGTCGGCCGGGACGGCCGCCAGTTCGGGCGAGCCGTAGGGCAGGAAGATGTCGGCCGCCAGGGCGCGTGTCAAGAAGGTGCTGTCCACTCCGAAGAGGACATCGGCCAGGGGGCTGCCGCGCGAGAGGATGGCCTGGTTGACCATGGAGCCGGCGTCCCCCGAGCGAAGGATGCGGAGCGTCACTCCCTGCTCTGCCTCGAAGGCGCCGACCAGCTCGTCCGGCAGCGAGAAGGAGTCGTGGGTCATGACCACGAGCTCCCGCGGTGTACCGGCGGGTGATCCGCCTCCCGGTGATCCGCCTCCCGGCGACCCGCTCGGGTCCGCGGTCCCGCCACTGCCCTGGCAGGCGGCCAGGACCAGCACGGTCAGGGCCGTCGTCAGTCGTCTCATGTGATGCTCCCCCTGCGCTGGCTTTGCGTCACCAGCAGACGACCGCGACGGACGGTCACCCTGGCCCGGGCCTGCAGGAACTCGTTGGATAGCCCACGTGACGGCCCGTAGGTCAGATCCTCATCGTCAAGGGGGTAGCGCAGCCCTTGAGTGGTGACGCCCTGCGCTCCGGGCGAAAGTGGCAGGAGCGAGACGAAGTCCTCGATCTCGCCGGACAGCTCGATGGCGCCAGGCCCCTCAGCACTGCCGAAGAGCCGGATGACGCTGGCGCCATGCTCCACGCTTACGTCCAGACCGGCAAGCTCCGGCAAGGCCAGGAGTGCCAGATTGGCCAGGCTGTGCTCTGGCCGCGTACCGCCCAGGGCGCCATGGATGCGTACGGAGGTCGCACCCAGCGCCAGTGCCTCGCGCAGACACAGCTCCATGTCGCTGAGGTCCTTCTCGGGGGCCACCAGGCGGACCCTGGTGCCTCTTTCGCGCAGGCGTCCTTGAGCGGCCTCGTCCAGGGAATCGCCGTCGCCCAGGACAAGGTCCACGGGCAGACCGGCGGCTTCCGCCTTGAGAGCCCCGCCGTCCGCCGCCAGCACGATCGGCCCTCGCTCATCCCCGCCAGCTGCCGCGGCGCGGCGCAACGCGGTCACGTCCACGTCGCCGTCAGCGACGATGACGATCTTCACGATGTGCACGTCCCGGGCATGGCACGACCTCCGGTCTCGGATGGGGACGGAGGTCGCTGTCCTGGACTCCCTTCGCTGGTACGAACCAGATCAGGTTCCGAGGGTCTGCGGCACTGGCCGCACTCTCAGCGCCCGTTGGCGCTCCCCTGTCCCGTGTTATCGGACTGAGCGTCCATTCTAGACCAGGTCGGCCGGTGCTAGACTTCGGCCGTGCCAAGCGTCGTGCATCCCGCGCACCAGCGCGTCCTCGACGCCGCCGGTCGCAAAGCCGTCTCCCTCGAGATCATCCTTTTCGACGAGTCGACGCACACGGCGGAGGCTGCCGCGCGGGCCGTCGGCGCCGAGCTGGGCCAGATCGTCAAGAGCCTCGTTTTCGTAGCGCCCTCCGCCGGCGACCTCGAACCGGTGATGGCGCTGGTGAGCGGCGCGAACCGCGTCGACGTCGCCCGTCTTGCGGCCGTGGTCGGGCTGCCGGGACTGCGCCGCGCCACGGCCCAGGAGGCCCATGACTTGACCGGCTTCGTCATCGGCGGTATCCCGCCCTTCGGCCACCTTCGCACCGCGCGAGTGGTGATGGATCCCGACCTGGGACGCTTCCCCAGCGTGTGGGCCGCGGCCGGCACCCCCAACGCGGTCTTCGAGGTACCGCCGGGCACGCTGCGCATCCTGGCCAATGCCACGGTCGCACCGATCGCCGAGGGCGACGACGAGCGATCGACTGCCGGGCGCGCCGTCGCCCCGCTGGCCGGGAACGCGCCAGCGGAGGCGTGACCGACCCCCTGGCGCGGCCCCCGGCGGTTCCTGTGCAGGAGCCTCAGCGTGCCGCGGTGCAGTATCCGGGCGGACTGCGGGCGCGCTATCGATGGGTCGGCAGCGGCCAGGCCGCCTCGCTCCAGGCTGTCTCCGAGTCGAGCGGCTCGCTGACCGATCACGGTGCGCTGCTCTCCGCCGAGCCAGATCGGCTCTGCCGAGCAGAGCTCCGCGTGGAGGGTCCACTGGGCACCTGGACCGCACGCTTCGCCTCGCCGATCTCGGATGAGCCGGGCGGCCTGTACTGGGACACGCCCGGGTTGCTCGTGCTCAAGTACGGCTTCACGACATACGCGCTGGTGGGTCGCACCGGCGAACTGCGCTGGTGGCACGCCTCGCGCACACCACTGCTGGCGATCCTTGGTTCCTCGCGGCTGCCTCATGTCATCGCCCAGAGCGAGGTGGAGACGTTCGCTCTTCGCGACGATGGCCAGGTGGCCTGGCGTCTTGCGCACGCGGACGTGGTGACGGAGGCCGAACTCGTGGGCGGGCGGCTCGTGCTCACGTCCTATGCCGGCCTGTATCAACCGCTGGACCCGCTCACCGGGCGGACGCTCGGATGAGGGCCAACGCGGGCGGGGCGCCAGGTCGGTACCGGTGGTCCGGATGTGGACGGACGGTGGACGACTTCGCGACCCGGCGCGAAACCTGTGGACGGATGCCGTTGACCCCGGCGAGTCGGCGGCCCATCATCTGGACAAGCCCGGAGGGGTCAGGACCGACACTAGCGGCTGAGATCGCATCAAAGCTCACGTGTCGTGAAGGCTTCTCCGGGCCTTTCGATTCCTGCTCGCTGCG